>CATKXN010000012.1 GCA_949840605.1 uncultured Alistipes sp. | reverse complement strand
CCTGCGTCTTCCCGATGGTTCCGATGACCGTCTCGTTCTTCATGAAGAGCGCCGGCAGCCCCGCCAAGGGACGCATCCGCGCCGGCATGTACGGATTCTTCATCGTAGCGCTCTACACCCTCCCCATCGCAGCCATCATCCTCATCACCCGCATCCTGGGCGGTGACGCCGTGACGGCCGACATCTTCAACTGGCTGGCCACGCACTGGCTCCCGAACATCCTCTTCTTCCTCGTGTTCATGGTCTTCGCCGCGTCGTTCTTCGGGGCCTTCGAGATCACCATGCCCTCGTGGATGGTCAACAAAAGCGACTCCAAAGCCGACACCAAAGGTCTGGCAGGCATCTTCTTCATGGCCCTGACCCTCGTGCTGGTGTCGTTCTCCTGCACGGGACCCATCGTCGGGTCGGTGCTCATCAAATCCACCGCCGGAGAGTTCTGGACGCCGATCATCACCATGCTCGCATTCTCCCTGGCGTTCGCGCTCCCCTTCACGCTGTTCGCATTCTTCCCCGCCATGCTCAAAAAGCTCCCCAAGAGCGGCGGATGGCTCAATTCGGTGAAGGTCGTGCTGGGATTCATCGAGGTCGCGCTCGGCATGAAGTTCCTTTCGGTGGCCGACCAGACCTACCACTGGGGGCTGCTCGACCGGGAGATCTACCTCGCCGTATGGATCGTCACGTTCTCCCTCCTGGGGCTCTATCTGCTGGGGAAAATCAAGTTCGCGCACGACAGCGATACGCCCTACCTCGGCGTGGGACGGCTGGCGCTGGCCATCGTGACCTTCTCGTTCGTCGTATACCTGATCCCCGGCATGTGGGGTGCGCCCCTCAAAGGGCTCTCGGGATACCTCCCGCCCCTGCACACCCAGGATTTCGTACTCGGACAGGGCGGTACGGCCCCGGCCGGGGAAGCGGACGCGCGCATGCTGCTGACCGTCGACGGCCGGAAACCCAAACACAGCGAGTTCCTCCACCTGCCCCACAACCTCGAAGGATTCTTCGACCTCCCGGAGGCCGAAGCATACGCCGCAAAGGTCGGAAAACCCCTCTTCATCGACTTCACGGGGCACGGATGCGTGAACTGCCGCGAGATGGAGGCCCGCGTGTGGTCCGATCCGCAGGTGCTGGACATACTCCGCAACGACTATGTGATCGTAGCGCTCTTTTCGGACGACAAGAAGGTGCTCCCCGAAGACGAATGGGTGACGACCGATTCGGGAAAGGTCCTCAAAAGCCTCGGCAAAATCAATTCCTACTATGCCCTGAAGACCTTCGGGGTCAATGCCCAGCCCTACTACGTTCTGCAGGGACGTGACGGAAAGACGCTGGTGCCGCCGCGCGGATACGACCTCAGCGTACCCGGGTTCGTCGAGTTCCTCCGCAGCGGGATCGAAGCCTACCGCAAGCAGCAATAGGCGCTTCCGGGCGCATGAAAAATCCCGCAGCCGGAATCCGGCTGCGGGATTTTTCATATCGGTTGGGGAACTCAGTCCGAAAATTCGTCGAACATCGTCGTACTCAGATACTTCTCGGCACGGTCGGGGAAGACCACCACGATATTGCCCCGCTCGATCTTCTGCGCCGTGCGCACGGCCGCCAGCATCGCCGCACCGCTGCTCATGCCGGCGAAAATCGCCTCCTTGCGGATGATCTCCCGGGCCATGTCGATGGCCTCCTCGCTCTCGATCATCTCCTGCACGTCGATCTGCGTCGGGTCGTAGATGTCGGGCACGATAGCCTCCTCCATGTTCTTCAGGCCCTGGATATAGTGTCCCCGGATGGGCTGTGCGCAGACGACCTTGATGTCGGGCTTCATCACCTTCAGGAAGCGCGAAATGCCCATCAGCGTCCCCGACGTCCCGATAGCGCAGACGAGGTAGTCGATCTTGCCGCCGGTCTGCTGCCAGATCTCCAGCGCCGTGGACTGATAGTGGGCCAGGTAGTTGCTCGCATTGGCGAACTGATCGGGCATGAAGTACTTGTCGGGGGACTCGGCCACCTTTTTCCGCGCCAGGCGGATCGCGCATCGCCACACTCCGGACTGCGGACATCCTTTTTTCACCTCAGACAAAAACGTCCGCACGTTTCCGTGCGGACGTCCCCATACCGGCAGGAGCGGTCATTTCGACTCCTTCGGGGTTCCGGCAAAAGCCGATTCCACCTCCTGTTCCCGCTCCCGGCGCTCTTTCGCCGTGGGAGCCTCGCCCTCGCGGACCATTTCGTCGATATTACGCTCGAAATTCTCCTCGCAAGGGGTGCATGTCGTCTCTTTGTTCTCTTTCATGGCTACGAAGAATTTTATACATTCCGGTTCCTTCCCTGCAAAATGCGCGCCGCAGTACAGAGCGAGACGCCGCATAGAAACGAGAGGAGGCCCCGCAAGACCTCCTCCCGTTCATTGCCTGCACCGATACGGAATCATTCCCCGACCGAGAATTTGTAGATGCAGCGGCTCTCGTATTTCTCGCCGGGGCGCAGTACGGCCGAAGGCCATTCGGGCTTGTTCGGCGTGTCGGGATATTTCTGGGTCTCCAGGCAGACGGCCGACCGGAATCCGTAAACGGCGTCGTTCTTCCCCCTGACGCTTCCGTCGAGGAAATTGCCGCAGTAGACCTGAATGCCGGGTTCGGTCGTGTAGACATCCAGCCGGATGCCCGTGGCGGGCGACTCCAGCGAAGCGCACGCCTCGGCGATGTCGCCACGGGTGTTCAGCACCCAGTTGTGGTCGATGCCGTTGCCGTTGCGGAGCTGTTCGAAATCCTGGCCGATGCGTTCGCCGACGGGCGTCGGAGTCCGGAAATCCATCGGAGTGCCCTCCACCGGAGCGATCACGCCGGTGGTCATGAAGGTCGAATCGACCGGCGTATAGCTGTCGGCGTTCACCGTCAGCAGCCACTCCGAATTGTCCTTCGAGGGGTCTCCGTCGAGGTTGAAATAGGAGTGGTTGGTCATGTTCACGACCGTAGCCCGGTCCGTTTCGGCGGCATAGCGGATGTCGATGGCGTTGTCGTCGGTCAGCGTCATGGTCACCCGGCAGTCGAAGTTCCCCGGAAAACCCTCTTCGCCGTCCTTCGACGCATAGGTCAGCTCCACCTCGCGGTCGCTCTTCTGCACGGCGTCGAAAACCCGGTACTGGAATCCCCGGGGACCGCCGTGCAGGCAGTGGCCGTAGTTGTTCTGCGGCAGCCGGTATTCGGCGCCGTCCAGGGTGAAGCGCCCCTGGCCGATGCGGTTCGCATAGCGGCCGATCGTGGCCCCGAAGTCCGTCGGAACGGTCCGGTAATCGCCGATGTTGTCGAATCCGAGCACGACGTCGCGCATGACGCCGTCGCGGTCGGGAACCATCACCGACACGATGCGCCCGCCGAAATTGGTGACGCACACCTCCATGCCGTTGTCATTCTTCAGAACGAAGAGGTCGGTTTCCTTCCCGTCCGCTTCGCTCCGGAAATCGCTCCGGTTCAGTCCGGAGAGCGTCGGCCCGTCCTGCGGACCGCCCGCACACGCGGCACTCAGGGCCGCACACAGCAAAATAATCGATCGTTTCATTTTTCAGATTAGTATTTATCGTTCGGTAATCAATCTTTCGGCTTCCTGTCCCCGGGATTGCGGCTGAAGACGGCACGAATCCGCTCCGCATCGAATTTCGGCGTGCGGTCGTAATAGTAGACGCCGTTCTGCTCCTGCTCGACGTCGGTCAGCTGCGTGTAGCAATAGCCCCAGACCTGGTCCGCCAACTCCAGAATGGCGTCGATCTGCCCCTCGAGCCGCTGCAGGAACTCCGCTTCGCTCTTCGGCGGCGTGCCGTAACCCCACGACTCGGTCTGCGACTCCCGGTCCTGATCCTTCGCCCACTTGATGCCGCCGACTTCGTCGATGACGAAGGGCATCTTCCCGTCATAGACCGGAAACTCGTACCGGTCGTTCTGACGCGGGCCGTTGAACCCGACGTTGCCCGAAGGCCCCCCGGCGGAACGGAGGGGTGTCTGGAAAAATGCGCCGTCGTTATAGATGATCTCTTTGAGCCGGGCCGGGTCCTGCTCGTAGTTGTGCACGGTCCAAATGTCGGTCTTGATATGGGTGCCGCCACTGGCGTCATTCACCGGACGGGTGGGGTCCAGCGCCTTGGTCAGGTCGTAGAGGTCCGCCGTGAAACGGGGATACTGCACCCGGTCGGGCCACCACTCCTCGTTCATCGGCGTCCAGATCAGCAGCGACGGATGATTCCGGTCGCGGAGGACCAGTTCCGACCACTCGGTCAGGAAGTTGCGGGCGGCCTCGATGCCGTTGGCGTCCATGCCCCAGCTGGGAGCCTCGCCCCAGGTGATGTAGCCCAGCCGGTCGGCCCAATAGTAGAAACGCTCCTCGAAAGCCTTCTGGTGCAGCCGTGCGCCGTTGAATCCCGCGGCCATCGAAAGCTCGACATCGCGCTTCAGCGCCGCGTCGGAAGGTGCCGTCCAGATGCCGTCGGGGTAGAATCCCTGGTCGAGCACCAACCGCTGGTAATAGGGCTCGTTGTTCAGGTATATCTTATTGCCTTCGATATGGACCTTGCGCATGCCCGCATAGGAGTTCACCTCGTCGAGCACCTCTCCTTTCGCATTCACGAGCCGGTAGGTGATGTCGTAGAGGAACGGCGACTCTGGCGACCAGAGCTTCGGACGTTTGACGGGAAGCACGGCGACCGAACTGTTCGCGGCCTTCACCGCCGCGGAGGCCACGACCCGGCCGCCGTCCTTCACCGCGATATGCAGCGTGTTACCGCTTTCCGTCCGGAACCGGGGCCGGACGACCAGCTGCCCCTGGTCGATGTCCGTCACGACCTGCGCGGAGAGCAGCCCCGCAGGGTCCACGGCCTCCATCCACACCGTCTGCCAGATACCCGTGGTGCGGGTGTAGTTGCAGCCGTAGGAGGCGTATTGCAGGTTCTGCTTGCCGGCGCCCTGCGCCGTCGAACGCACGTCGCTCACGGCCCTCACGACCAGGTGATGGCTCCTGCCGGGCGTGACCAGACGCGTCAGGTCGCCGCTGAACGACGAGCTGCCCCCGACATGGCGGGCGGCGAAAACGCCGTCGACATAGACCTCCGCCTGGTAATAGACGGCCCCGAAATTCAGCAGGATGTCCTTTCCGCTCCACGCCTCGGGAACAGCCACCTCGCGGTGGTACCAGATGCAGTTGATGAAATCGGTGTACCCGACCCCCGAAAGGGAGCTCTCGGGACAAAAGGGCACCGTGATCCGGCCCTCGTAGGAGGTCGCCTTCTCCAGCCCCCGTTCCAACCCCGACACGGAGAAGTCGAACGTATAATCCCACACTCCGTTGAGATTCATCCACGCCGACCGTTCGAACTGCGGGCGCGGATACTCCGCGCGGGGAATATCCGCGGCATAAGCATGGGTCTGCATTGTCATTCCGGCGGCAGACAGCGCCGCAATCAAAATTTTTCCTATTTTCATATCCGTTTCACACAAGTCCTATCGTTTTTCAGACAAGAGCGTTTTATTCAGGATGTAAAATTAATCCCTTTGTCGCTTTATCACCATCGCTATCCAATCAAAAAATAGCATTTTCTGACCAAGTGATGCAACATTTTGCCTAATCGGGGAAAAATGCGCATCTTTGCACTCCGAAAAACAAACTGCAAAATGTTCTGCTCCGAAGATACCCGTATCGAAACGCTCGCCGTGCATGTCGTCGGCAACCGGTCGAAAGACGAACCGCTGCTGGTCTCGCCCGACGTCTCCCCGCAGGTCGCCGACGAAGGGCTCATGCGCACGCTGACGTCCTATTTCCTCGGCGGATTCAAGTCCGAGGAGTGCTACAACCTCTACCACGAGACCGACCTCGCGTGCAATGAGGTCTGGAACTTCGCGGGGCGGATCTTCGACGATCCGGGGGCGTTCTACGAGCATTCGGTCAGCCTGGCGAAACACCTCTACGAGAGCGGCATGCACCCGCAGATCAAAAGCGGGGAGTTCTATGCCGTCTACTTCACCGACTGCCGTTTCGGAGGCGAGCCGACCGATGCGCTGGGGCTCTTCAAGTCGGAGACGCGCGACACGTTTCTCGACGTCGGCCACGAGGCCGATGGGGTCCGCATCGCGGCCCGCGAGGGCATCGACATCAAACGGCTGGACAAGGGGGCCGTCATTTTCAACGTGGAGCGGGAAGCGGGCTTCGCAGTCTGCGTCGTCGACAACACCAACCGCACCGAGGCCCGCTACTGGATCGACGACTTCCTGCGCGTGCGCCAGCGTCAGGACGACTACCACAACACGCACAACGCCCTGGCGATGTGCAAGAAATACGTCACGAAGCATCTTTCGAAGGAGTTCGACGTTTCGAAGGCCGACCAGGCGGAGATGCTCAACGACACGATCCACTATTTCCAGGAGCAGGACAACTTCTCGCTCGACGAGTTCTCGGAGAAAGTGATCCGCCAGCCGGAGGTCGCCGAGAGTTTCGCACGTTTCAAACAGGAGTACGAGCAGGACCGCGACATCCGCATCGAGGACGAGTTCGGCATCTCGGATTCGGCCGTGAAGAAGCAGGCGAGGTCGTACAAGAGCGTCATCAAGCTCGACCGCAACTTCCACATCTACGTCCACGGCAACCGCAGCCTGCTGGAGCAGGGCGAAGACGAAAAGGGCAAGTTCTACAAAGTCTATTACGAGGAGGAAGAGTAGGGCTACCCGAGCACGCCGCCCAGCACCAGACCGAACAGCACGAAGAACAGCACCCAGTGGCACAGCCGGAGGTAATGACGCCCTCCGGCTTTTTCACACGCCAGCGACACCAGCCAGAAGACGCCCCAGCCGCCGAAAACCGACAACAGGAACACCTCGAGCCAGAAGTTGCGGGGCAGCAGGCCGAACCCCAGCAAGAACAGAAACACGGCGGCCAGAAAGAGGTCTACAGCGATCATCTGCACCCCGCAACGGCCCATCAGCCACGCTTCATACGCCTCGGGACGGGCAACCGCATCGGGACGCGCCGCCGAATAAAAGCGGTTACCCGAAAATACATGCACGAAAAATGCGGCGGCGAGCAGGGCCCCGGCCGCGAGAAACCATCCGTTCATCACTATCCTATTTTACGGTAAATCCGATCGGGCATATGCCGGAGCAGCCACGCGACGATCCGCCAGCGTCGCGTGACGACCGCCACGGAACGGCGGCGGCGCACGGCCTGCAGCAACTGGTCTGCAACCTTGTCGACGGGCATCACCCAAAACAATCCTTCGCCCTTGGCCATCTCCGTCGCCGTGATTCCCGGACGGATGTCGGTCACGCAGATCGGCAGCCGGGACTTGGCGGACCGCTGCCGCAGCCCCTCGGCATAGTTCATCTGATAGGCTTTCGAGGCGTTGTAGGCCGGAGCCGCGCCCCCGCCGCGCAGTCCGCCGACCGAGGTGACGACGACCAGATGCCCGCCTCCCTGCCGTTCGAAAAGCCGGTAGGCCCAATCGACCGCAGCCGTCCAGCCCACGACATTGGTGCGGATGGCCGGCTCCTCCAGCGCATAGTCCAGCCCGGGGTTCAGTTCGCCCGCCCCGGCGCTCACCACGCACAGGTCCGCACCGCCCAGCTCCCCGGCAAGGGCGTCCAGCGCGGCGCACGAGGCCGCCGGATCGGTGACGTCGGCCACGGCGCGGCAAAAGGCGCCGGGATTCGCGGCGGCCAGTTCATCCAGCAGCGCCCCGCGCCGCCCGGTCACGCCGACCCGGTACCCGTCGGCTGCAAGGCGTTCGGCCACCGCGCGTCCGATTCCGGAGGTAGCCCCTATGACAATCGCTCGTTTTTTCACAGATACAAAGATAGGAAAAAGAGCGGAGGGCTCCAAACCGCATGGCATGCGGTCCGTCAAAACGCCCCGGCCGATCCAAGTGCCTCAGCGGCACAATCCCGGACACGAAAAAGCCCGCACCTTCGGAGTGCGGGCTTCATAGATTTCGTCACGCGCCGTTACCAGTAGCGCGGGACCAGCTCGTCATCGTAATTTTTGTACCAGTCGCGCTTCTGCGAACCGTTGCTCTCGATCCACTCCCTGAGGTCGGGATAAGCCGAGAAGATGCTGGTCCGGTCGTAGACGTGGGGCGTTCCGACGGGCAGCCGCAACACCCAAACGTCGTTGTTCGCGCTGCAATAGGGCACCGACGACATCAGGCCCTTCGAATCGGCCGCATAGTTCTTGTAATGATAGGTGGGCTCGAAACCCTTCTGGTGAATCTCCACACCGCTCTTGAGCACCATGAAGAAGTCGTGCTTCTGCGGGTAGGAGGTCACGTCGCGGAAAGCCTCCGCCTGTCTGCGGCTCTTCTCGCCGGTCAGCGCCGAACGGTCGGGGGCGCCCGATAGATGGATGTAGGCGCGGATCATCGGCCGGCCGGCTTCGATATCGCCTTTCGTCGTCTGGTAATGCTTGCCGGCGACCAGCTTGTCCACACCGTCGAACAGGATAATCACCTTGTCCGGACGGCTTTTGTCCACGTCGACCGAAAAGTCGCCGCCCCGGATCTCGGTCAGGACGCCCTGTCCCTCTTTCTTATACACGGCGGTTTCCACGCCCTCGATCAGCGAAGTGTCGAAATCGAGCTGGAGACCCGCCTGTTTCGTCAGCCCGCTGCCGACGCCGCGGATGTCGAGCGTAATGAAAAGACCCTCCTTGTCACCGTGCGCAGGCAGCAGAGCCGGCGACGTCACCTCGGCCGTCTTGAGGTCGTACTCCACCACGAGGTCGTTGAAATCGGCGTCCGAAGCCGCGAAATCGGGCCACATGTCCTCGACCATGATGACACCCGAATTGTAGTAATACTGGTAGTCGGGGACCTGCTCATAACGGCTTTTCACGGCATCGGCCGGGAATTTGTAATTCACCTCCCCGCCGTCCGCCGACAGTGCGACGACGCCGTCGCCGCCCGATGCCGCGGGATATTTCACATAGAGTTCCCCAGCCCCGGCGGGAACCGCCAGGCTGAAGGTTCGGGCCGCACCCGCTTCGAGCAGCGCGTCCTCGACGAGCAGCGAACCGCTCTTGCAGTCCGCATCCGAATAGACCGACACGACGGTCAGCACGTCCGATTCGAGCGACAGCTCCACGGCGGCATCGGCGGACCATCCGAAATCCGACGGCACGACGGGCGTCTCGGGGGTCACGACGGGTTGTTCCGGCGTTCCGGGGCCTTCGGTGTCGTCCCCGACGGGATCGGCATCGGTGCAGGCGCCCATCAGCGTCACGGAAAACAAAGCTGAAATCAAGAAGATTTTTTTCATATCATGTACTATTTGACAGGAACAATCCACCTCAAAAACCGGATTTGTTCCATTTATTTCAGCAATATCCGGTCCATTCATGCGATTTTCGTCCAAAATGAAAACTATTTCGCCCGCACAAATATAAGCAAATGTTTCACAACGGCCCAAAAAAACAGGCGCTATTTTCGAATTATCTCTCAAAATATCTGTCAGATGCGTCTGTAGACCGTTCAAGCACGGATAGCCGCAGACGACCCGGCAACCCGAAGATGGCTCGGATATTGCCGCCAGGATCGAAAAACTCCCGCCATGACCGCATCCACCAGAAATCCCGACCGGCTCACCGCCGAAGAACGCCGCGAACTGCCCGCATCGGCGTTCGGAATCCCCGAAACCCGCGAATTCCCCCTCGTCGACGCGGCCCACGTCCGCGCCGCCGAAGCCTATTTCCGCTATGCCCCCGACGACCGCAAGGCCTTCCTCGCGCGGCGCATCCTCGCCCGGGCGCGCGAACTGGGCATCGACGTGCAGAGCCGCGTCGTCCGCGGCTGGGCCGGGGAGAGGTAACAACCGAAAAAAACACTATCTTTGTCCGGAGGACCTGCCGGAAGGTCCGCCCGGACACGTATGGAAGCGATCACCGAATTTCTCATCGACTGGGGCTACTGGGGCCTCTTCCTCTCGGCGTTCATCGCCGGGAGCATCCTGCCGTTCAGCTCCGAAGCGGTAATGGTGGTGCTCGTGGGCATGGGCCTCGACCCCGCGGGATGCCTCGCCGCAGCCGCACTGGGCAACACCCTCGGCGGCATGACCTGCTACTGGATCGGCACGCTGGGCCGAACCGAGTGGATCGCCCGGCTGGGAGTCTCGACGCGCCAGCTGGCCCGGGCCCGGAAGTTCCTCTCCGGGCGCGGGGCGCTGATGGCTTTCTTCGCATTCCTGCCCGCCATCGGCGAAGCCCTCGCCATCGTACTGGGGCTGATGCGCAGCAACGTGTGGCTGACGGGCGGCGCGATGCTCGCGGGCAAGACCGCGCGTTATCTGGTCATACTGGCGACCTTCCGGGGCGCCCTATCCCTCTTCTGATATGGAAATCCGCCAAACGCAAACCCCTTCGCGGGAACTCCTCCTGCTGGCCGACGAAGTGGAAGCCTCGGTGGCCGACTACATCGGCCGCGGACCGTGCTACGCCGCCTACGACGGCGACCGGAGCGTCGGTCAGTACGTGCTGATCCACACGCGGCCCTTCACGGCCGAGGTGGTGAACATCGCCGTCGCGCCCGACCGCCAGCGTCAGGGCATCGCCACGGCCCTGCTCGCCCACGCCGCCGAAACGGCCCGCCGGGCGGGGTTCCGCCTGCTCGAAATCGGCACGGGCGATTCGGGATTCGGACAGATCGCCCTCTACGAACGCTGCGGCTTCGTCCGCTGCGGCGTCGACGAAGATTATTTCCGCAAACACAGCCCCACCCCGATCTTCGAAAACGGCGTGGAGTGCCGCCATATGGTGCGTCTGCGCATGGAGTTCCTGTAACCGCAGGGCACCGAACCCTAAAGAAAAAAATCCGGCCCCCTTTCGGAGGCCGGACCCACTAAAAATAACTTCCGTTTAAGCGTTGGCTGTCGCCAGCGGCGAAGCTTGCGTATAGGTGCGGGCGGCCAGCTCCTTGTCGAGCATGTAGAGCCCGAACTTGTTGCCTTCGACGGCCTCGCAGGCGGTGATCATGTCGCGCGCCGACTCCTCCTCCTCGACCTGCTCGTCGACGAACCAGACGAGCATGTTCGACGAAGCGTAATCCTTGTCCTCGGCGGCGATGGCTGCCAGGTTATTGATCATTCCCGTGACCACCTTCTCGTGTTCCAGCGTGTCCTTGAACATCTCCAGCGGCGAAGCCCACTCGGTGCGCACCTCCTCGATCGGAAGCAGTTTCACCTCGGCGTCGCGCGAAAGGATGTAGTTCATGAAGATGCGCGCGTGGTCCTGCTCCTCCCGGAACTGAACGTAGAACCAGTTGGCGATACCCTTCAGCCCCTTGGCCTCGGCGTCCATCGACATCGACAGATAAAGATAGGCCGACCAGAGCTCGGCATTGATCTGAGCGTTCATCGCTTCGTGTAATCTCTTGCTTAACATAGCTGTATTGTTTTTAAGTTTGCGGTTAATCATTGTTCGTGATACAAATATACAATAGTTTTTCATGATTTGCACCAGAATAGCCATCAAATTATTTTATACCGGGATCACGGGATATTATACCCCCGGATAAACGGCGCCCGAACATGGATTCGGGCGCCGCGGGATGGTTTTCAGCAGAATGCGGATCAGTCGCCGACCTCGATCAGGCGGAACTTCATGTCGAATTTGAGTTCGAGGCCGTTGTCGAGCTTCGCCTCGTAGCCGCGTTTGTCGCGGTCGATCGAGACGATCTTGCGGCCTGCGAAATCCCGGGCCACCCGGTCGCGGATCTGCTGCGGAACGATGGCTGCGGGAACCTCGCCGTACTTGCAGTCGACGTCCGTCCACTCTCCGTTCCTGGCGAACTCGACCTTCGACCCGTTGACGAAGACCACCTTGTAGTCCTTGTCGAACATCTCCTCGTCGACCTGGGCGTAGGAGACCTCGACACCCGCGAAATGGGTCTTGATGAACTGCTGCGAAACGGCCGGAAGTTCGGCGACGGTAATGGTGCGGTCCTTGGCGGCGAAAGCGGATACCGAGAAACCCAGAAGGACCAGGGAAGCGAAGATAATCGGGAACTTTTTCATAATCGTTTTCGTTTTTTAGGTTTAATCGAATTTCATACTGCAAAGTTGCGGCCTGAAACTGAAACGAATCTGAAAAAACGGAAAAATTCCGAAAATCACGCCGGAAAATCCACCGTGAAGCAATGCCGCCCGTCTATATAGGAGTAGGCGATCCTCAGCCCGTAGAGGCGGCACACGGCGTCGACCACGGCGAGGCCCAGCCCCGTCGAACCCTCCTTCTTCGCGCCCTGGTAGAAGCGGTCGAAAATATGCCCGGCGTCGAGCGGACCCTCCGCACCGCTGTTCGCCACCGTGAGCCTGCGCGGCGCCACCGCGACCGCGATCTCCCCGCCGGCGTCTCCGTGGACGAATGCGTTTTTCACAAGGTTCGCCACCATGCTTCCGGCCAGCGAGGGATTCATGCGCACCGTCAGCTGCCCTTCGTCGGCCAGCGTCAAGCGCAAGCCGCGGCAGGCGTAAATCTCCTCCATCTCCCCGGCCATGCGGCGCACCAGCGCATTCATATCGACCGCCTCGGTTTCGGGGAACTGCCCGTTGTCGATCTTCGACAACAGCAGCAGCGAACGGTTGAGCCGCACGAGGCGGTCCAGCGTCCGCTGCACTTCGGCAATCCCGCCCAGCTGCTCCTCCGTAAGCGTCGGCGCATCGTCGACCAGCATTTCGAGCCGGTTGCGGCAGACCGCCAGCGGGGTCTGCATCTCGTGCGAGGCATTGCCGATGAACTGCTTCTGCCGTTCGAACGTCGATTCGGCGCGCTCGGCATAGCGGCGTGCGGCGTCGTTCAGCCGCCGGAACTCCGTGACGGAGGTTTCGACGGCCAGCGGCGGATTCTGCGCCCCCACGACATAGCCGTCGAGCCACCTCAGCAAGGCGTAGAGGGGCCGCATCGTGCGGTGGAGCACGGCGACCGTGATCAGCAGGATCAGCAGCAGCAGGAAGAGGTAAAGACAGACGATCCAGCCGAGAATCGCCTCCCGGAGATCGTCCTTCTCGATCGCGGGCGTCATCACCGTCAGCTCGTACCACTTCCCGTCGCGGTCGTGAAACACCTTGCGCAGCACGCGCGCAGGCTCCTCGTCGTCCCGCTCGGGAATGTACAGTTCCTCGTCGGAATAACGCTCGGAGGGCTGTGCGGCGGCGTATCCGGCCGTCACCTCGTTGAGATAATAGGCGTTGTTACCCTCGGAGGCCGGCACCGGAAGCTCCCGGCCCGCCAGCACCCGCATCAGGATCACCTCGGCGCGGGCTTCGAGCGAGTCGTCCGTCTCGTCGTCGATCTCGTCGATCATCGTGACGTAGAACAGCACGGCCCAGGCCGCCAGCAGCAGCGACAGGGCCCACGCAAGATGCATCAGAATGCGGTAAACCAGTTTCATGGCTGCACGAGTTTATAGCCGAAGCCGTAGACGGCGCGGATCTCGATGTCGGCGCCCGCGTCGTGGAGCTTGCGCCGCAGGTTTTTCATCTGCGCATAGACGAAATCGAAATTGTCGGCCTGGTCGACGTGGTCGCCCCACACCCCTTCGGCCAGCGCGGTCTTGTCGACCGTGTGGTTGGGATGCGACAGGAAATAGTGGAGGATGTCGTACTCCTTGCGCAGCAGTTCCACCTCGCGGCCCGCCACCTCGACGCGGCGGCTGTCGGGCCACAGGCGCACATTCCCGGCATCGAGACTCTCGTGCCCGCCGCGCTGATGGCGCCGCAGGACGCTGCGGATGCGGGCGCTGAGTTCGGCCAGGTGGAACGGCTTGGGCAGATAGTCGTCGGCCCCGAGTTCCAGTCCTTCGATCTTGTCGTCCAGCGAATCGCGGGCCGAGATGATGATGACCCCGGCGCGGCAGCGACGCTGTTTCAGCTCCCCGAGCAGCCGCAGACCGCTGCCGCCGGGCAGCATGACGTCCAGCAGGATGCAGTCGTAGTCGTATGCGGCGATCTTGTCGAGTGCCGCGGCATAGTCGGCGGCCTGCTCGACGACGTACTGTTCCCGGACCAGCGTCCGGGCCATGATCTCCCGCAGGGAAGGTTCGTCTTCGACAATCAGTATTTTCATAATATATCTCTTTTTTCTGGGCGCAGCGCAGACTCCGTTCCGAAACGCCTCAACTGGGCATCGCCCTCAAAACCCGCTTCTTAAGCGGGAAAGATAGCACCCGAATCCGAAAGGAAACTGAAATGCCCGAATCAGCACTGCCCGGTGCGCCGGAAATAGTTTAACAACACCAGCAGCGAAATGATCTTCTCCCGCCTGCGATCCCGGAACTGATCGACATATTCGTGCGCATGCGCGATAATCGCTTCGGCCTGATCCGGATTTTCGATGTAGTAGCGCATCCGCTCCTCCAAATCGGAATAGTCGGGCCTGATCTCCACATAATGATAGCCGGGAATGAGCGTTCCCTCCATAAACCACGTTTCATAGGTCGGCCGCGGCATCACGGCCAGCGAATTCGACGACATAACCCACTTGAGATTCGTCGCCACGTCGTTTCCCTCGATCGCCAGAATGAACTTGTACTGCAGGTGGTCGTACATCGAAATATGCGGCTTGGTCCACTCAGGCGGGTATTCGGGGCGAGGCGTCGAAATCCCCGTATCGCAGCACTCCGAACCGAAATACATACGCACGAAACGTTCCCGATGGGGGCGGTGCGTGATCGCAAGCCGAAAAATCGCCTTGTCCAGTTTCTTCCGAAAGGGAATGTCATCCTTCAGAAAGATAAAGTGACGGACCTTATCGAGGTTCAGCAACACCGAATTGGCATTATCGCCGCAAACCGGCCGGCTCTTGACAATCGACGGGACATCGGGCACCGTCGTCACGTCCCCGGGAATCATGTTCCATAACAGGCTGTCGTCGAACCAGCGGGTAAATTCATACGTGTCGAAAAAATAGGCGGTTCGAACGCCCCGGCGAAATTTGTGATGTCCTAACGGATGCAGTTTTTCGCGGGGGGGGGTGGAAATGCCGCGGCCGCATCGGCGAGTCTGTTGTAATAATCCGCCCGACGGCAAATGTATTCCCAGTCAGCACGGCCCCGAGCCTCTTCGAGCACCCGGTTCAGGCGGAACCGCAACAACCATTTCGGCATCACGTAACGCCAGAAACTCAGAAGGAACCAAAACAACTTGATCCGCTTGTTGTGAAAAATACGGTTCAGACGATTCATCGACAATCGGTTTTAACAGAACAAAGATAAAAAAATTCCGCAAAACGAATGAAAAAAGCGGAAACATCCGTTTCCGCTTTCCGTCGGGAAAATTCCCAGTTATGCTTTCTCGCCGTCGTAAGCCCACTTGACGTAGATCGACCCCCACGTGTAACCGCCGCCGAAAGCAGAGAGAATCAGGTTGTCGCCCTTGCGGAGCTCCTTCTCGTAGTCGCAGAGACACGTCGGGATCGTAGCCGCCGTGGTATTGCCGTTGCGGTCGATGTTGATCATGCACTTGTCCTGCGTGATGCCCATGCGGCGCGCCGTAGCGTCGATGATGCGCAGGTTGGCCTGGTGGGGCACCAGATAACGGATGTCCTCGCCCGTGAGGTTGTGACGCTCCATCATCTCCACCGAGACGTCGGACATCTTCGACACGGCCGCCTTGAACACGGCGTGTCCGTCCCACATGATGGTGTGCCAGTTGTTCTGCACCGTCTCGACAGAGGCCGGATAGCGCGAACCGCCCGCCTTCATATAGAGCTGCAGCTCGCCCGAACCGTCGGAACGCAGGATCGAGTCGAGCACGCCGTACCCTTCGGTGTCGGCCTCCAGCAGCACGGCAGCTGCGGCATCGCCGAAGAGCGGACAGGTCGAACGGTCGGTATAGTCGACGATCGACGACATTTTGTCGGCGCCCACGACGATGACCCGCTTGCTCGTGCCGGCCTCGATGAACTTGGCGCCCGTCGTCAGCGCGAACAGGAATCCGCTGCAGGCTGCCGACACGTCGAATGCGAAGGCATTCTTGCAGCCGGCCTGATCGGCGATCAGGTTGCCCGTCGAGGGGAAAAACATATCGGGGGTCACGGTGGCGCAGACCACTACGTCGATCGACATCGGGTCGACGCCCGTCTTGTCGAGCAGGTTGATGACGGCGCGCGCTCCCATGTAGGAACTGCCGACGCCTTCGCCCTTGAGAATGTGGCGCGTCTTAATACCGGTGTGCGACATGATCCACTCGTCGTTGGTGTCGACCATCCGACTCAACTCGTCGTTGGTGAGGATATACTCCGGAAGGTACTGACCCACTCCCGTTATCGCTGCTGTAATCTTACCCATTAACTTAACTTTTGCTGTTCTTAATTCGGATTAATTTTGAAATGCACGCTGCAGCTTCTCCGTGAGGCCGGCCCGGATGACCTGCCCGGTCGAAAGGATCATGCTTTTGATCGCCTCGGGCGAAGAGCATCCGTGGCCGATGACGACAGGTGCATTGACACCCAGGACGGGGGTACCGCCCACGTTTTCGTAGTTCATGGCATCCCAGAAAGCATTGCTGCATCCCAGCGCCTTGTTGATGCGGTACAGGCCCTCGGCCATCTTCAGCACCGTGTTGCCGACGAATCCGTCGCAGACGATCACGTCGGCGACCTTCGCCGAAAAGAGGTACGACGCCTCGACGTTGCCCACAAAATGGATGCGGTCGTCGGTCTTCAGCAGTTCATAGGCGGCTTTGGTCTGGACGTTGCCCTTGGTCTCCTCCTCGCCGATGTTGAGCACCGCGACACGCGGTTTTTCGATGCCCAGCACCGCCTCGGCGTAAATCGAACCGATCAGTCCGTACTGCGCCAGCACCTCGGGTTTGCAGTCCACGTTCAGGCCCACGTCCAGCAACAGCGCGGGATGCCCCGTGACCGTAGGAATGAGGGACGAGATCGTGGGCCGGATGACCCCTTCGATGGGTTTGACGGCGTACATCGAGCCGACCATCATGGCCCCGGTGGAGCCGGCGCTCGCAAATCCGTCGACGGCACCCTTGGCCAGATAGCCGAAGCCTACCGTGATGCTCGAATCGGTCTTGGCCTGGAACGCCTTGGCCGGATGGTCGCCCATCTCGATCACCTCGGTCGTGGCGACGATGTCGAACCGGTCGGCCGGACACCCTTCCGAAGCGAGCACGGAGTTAATTTTCCGCTCGTCGCCGAACAGCACGATCCGGCTGTCCGACCCGACCTTATCAAGCGCCAGGATAGCGCCCTTCACAGTCGCTTCGGGAGCGTAATCGCCGCCCATGGCGTCTACACCAATCTTTATCATACTCGTGCGATTTGGTTGTTATATCGCTCCCCGCCCACCCTCGCTGACGGCAACGGCCTGTGACGCCCGGCCTGATCCGGGTGGAACGGGAGTTTGTTACATAAAAAAAGAGGCAAACCCTGCGGGATGCACTCTTCTGAGTGCCGAACTTATTCGGCAGCCTTTTTCTCGATAGCCAGCTTTCCGCGATAGAAGCCGCACTCGGGGCATACGCGGTGGTACAGCACGGCTGCACCGCAGTTCGAGCAGGTGACCACCGTCGGAACGGCAGCTTTGTAGTTGGTTCTGCGCTTATCGCGTCGCGTCGACGAGACTTTGTGTTTAGGATGTGCCATTTTACAGTATAAATTATAAGTTTAACGTATTTTTCGTTTTCGTTATTTCGTGCCGCGGGGCTTTTCCGGCTTTTCCGGCTCCCCGCCGCCGGACTCCATCTGCTCGCGCAGGGCCGCCAGTTTGGCCCATTCGCCCTCGTTGCGCTCCGCCCCGCCTGCGGCCCGGGCCTCGATCGAAGCGAACTCCTGGTCCGAAACGATGCGGAAGCGTCCGAGCATTTCGGGGTTGCACATCCCTTCGGGATGCACCCGCTGGTAAGGCAGCGACAGCACGATGCTCTCGTAGATGTACTGTTTGAGGTCCACCTGGTCCTCGCCCGGCAGCATCCACATCACCTCGCCGTCGTATTCGTGCACCTCTTCGGAGAATTTCACCAGAAGCCGCCCCTCGAAATCGACGGGCACACGGCAGTCTTCCAGACAGCGGTCGCACTCCACGACGACGTAACCCGTGATCGCCACGTCGAGCGTCACCCGGCTTTCCGAGCGGTCGGCAGCGACCGTCACTTCGCAGTGGCCGTCCTTGATTTCCGTACTCTGGTACTCCTCGAACAACGATCCGTCCACCTCGAAGCGAAATTCGCGGCAGCCGTTCTTCAGCCCTTTACAAGGGATCGCATATCGTTGAGATTCCTCCATTTATACACATTTAGTGCGCAAAGTTACGAAAAAATAAGACATTTGCAAAGAAAACCGCGAGATTTAGCGCTTCCGCCCGCTTTGCGGCGAACCCGGGACGGGCCGTTTTTGCCCTCCGCTCAGACAGACGGCACCCCGGAAAAGTCAAATAAATTTGCCCCGGCCCCCGGTTTGCACTATCTTTGGTGCCGTAACGACACTTTTACCAGTCGGAATGTTTTGCAGAGCCGCACACAATCCGGTTTCGAATCCATCCGACGCTATCGCACCTGAATATAATATGGACAAAAAAGGATTTACCATCGAAGTCACGAGCCGTTACGACGGGTGGTGGCGGTATAACGCGGCGCTGATGTGCGGCTGTTTCGACGCCGCGGAGCAGCGCATCGGATTCGCATCGGCCGAATCGGTCGTCGCCGCCGTGGGAGCCAACCTCGCCGAACGCCCGGCAGACATCCCGGCCGACCGCCGCGCGGTGCTGGAGACCATGCCGTGCGACCACCTCGTGCTCTACCTCTACCTCATTCCCCACACGCTCCCCGCAGGCAACGACATCGACACGACGCGCCCTTTCGAGATCGAACTGCGCATCTCCTACGCCGGACGCCTGCTGCGCACCGAAAAACGGGCGATCAACCAGTGGTCGGGCGCCTCGATCGAACTGCGGGTGGAGTCGGGAAAATAATCCCCGCCCGGAGCGGCGGCCTCCGACCGCCCCAAAAAAGAAAGGGACCCCGCGGGGTCCCTTTTCTGTCGGACGGCTTTCGACTATTTGTTGTTGAAAGCAGCCATCTTCTCGATCAGCATGAGGACCTTGTTCGAGTATCCCCACTCGTTGTCGTACCACGAAACGACCTTTACGAAGGTGTCGGTCAGAGCGATACCGGCAGCCTTGTCGAAGATCGACGTGCGGGCGTCGCCCAGGAAGTCCGACGAAACGACAGCCTCCTCGGTGTAACCCAGGATACCCTTCAGTTCGCCTTCCGAAGCCTCCTTCATGGCAGCGCAGATCTCGTCGTACTTGGCGGGCTTGGCCAGGTTCACGGTCAGGTCGACAACCGAAACGTCGAGGGTCGGAACGCGCATCGACATACCGGTCAGCTTACCGTTCAGCTCGGGGATCACCTTGCCTACGGCCTTTGCGGCGCCGGTCGACGAGGGGATGATGTTGCCCGAAGCGGCACGGCCGCCGCGCCAGTCCTTCATCGAGGGACCGTCGACGGTCTTCTGCGTTGCGGTGGTCGAGTGAACGGTGGTCATCAGACCGTCGGTGATTCCGAACTTGTCGTTCAGGACCTTGGCGATCGGGGCGAGGCAGTTCGTGGTGCACGATGCGTTCGAAACGATCGTCTGACCCTTGTAGGTATCGGTGTTCACGCCGCATACGAACATCGGGGTGTCGTCCTTCGAGGGAGCCGACATGACGACGTATTTGGCACCGGCTGCGATATGGGCCTCGGCCTTCTCCTTGGTGAGGAACAGACCCGTCGACTCGACTACGTACTCGGCGCCGACCTCGTTCCACTTCAGGTTTGCGGGGTCCTTCTCGGCGGTTACGCGGATCGACTTGCCGTTTACGATCAGCAGGCTCTTCTCAGCGTTGAAGTCTACCGTACCGTTGAAGCGGCCGTGCATCGTGTCATACTTGAGCATGTAAGCCATGTAGTCCACGGGAACCAGGTCGTTGATGCCCACCACTTCGATGTTGTCGTTCGTGCAGGCTGCACGGAACACCAGACGGCCGATACGACCGAAGCCGTTGATACCGATTTTAATAGTTGCCATAATGATTTGAATTATTTGTTAATAAAAGATTCCGTTATTTTTTTCACAGCACAAAAGTACATACTTTATATATTTTACGCAAATAAAAAATTAAATTTTTTTACGAACCGTATGCACCTGTGCGCCGCATTCTTCCTGCGGCCTATTCCGCGACCTTCTTGGCACGCTTGGCCATGGCCGAGGCGAAGACGAAATCGTTGAGTTCGCGGTTGTCGGCGTGGAGTATGTCGTCCTTGGTCCCCTCCCACCATTTGCGGCCGCCGTGGATGTATACAATTTTCTCGCCGATCTCCATCACCGAGTTCATGTCGTGGGTGTTGATGATCGTCGTGATGCCGTACTCCTTCGTAATCTCGTGAATCAGGTTGTCGATGACGATCGAGGTCTGGGGATCGAGGCCCGAGTTGGGTTCGTCGCAGAAGAGGTAGCGGGGATTCATCACGATGGCGCGGGCGATGGCCACGCGCTTGATCATGCCGCCCGACAGCTCGGCCGGATAGAGCCGGTTGGCGTCCTCGAGGCGTACACGCTGGAGGCAGAAGTTCACGCGCTCCATCTTCTCCTTCGTGCTCTGCGACGTGAAGAGGTCCAGCGGCAGCCGGACGTTCTCCTCGACGGTCGACGAGTCGAGCAGCGCCCCGCCCTGGAAGATCATGCCGATATCCTTGCGGATGGCCTTGCGGTCGCGGAAACCCAGCCGGGTGAAATTGATGTCGTCGTACCACACGTCGCCCGAATCGGGTTCGTGGAGTCCGACCAGCGTTTTGAGCAGCACGGTCTTTCCCGAACCGCTGCGGCCGATGATGAGGTTGGTTTTCCCGGTTTCGAATTCCACCGAGATATCGTCGAGCACCACGCGCCCGTCGAACGATTTGACGATGTGTTCGGCACGTATCATATAAGCAGGACTTGCGTGAGAATGAGGTCGAAAAGCAGGATCACCACGCAGCTGGCCACCACGGCGCGCGTCGATGCGGCGCCGACCTCCAGCGAATTGCCCCGGGCGTTGTAGCCGTAGAAGGCCGAAATCGAGGTGATGATGTAGGCGAAGACGACGGTCTTGATGAGCGTGTAGGTGATCGAATAGGGTTTGAAATCCATCAGCAGACCGTCGACGTAGTCGGCCGGGATCATGATGCCCGTGGCGGCGGCGATGATCCATCCGCCGAGGATGCCGATCAGAATCGAGAGGATCGTGAGGAAGGGGAAGAAAATCATCGCGGCGACGATCTTCGGAAGGATCAGGTACGAGGCCGAATTGACGCCCATGATTTCGAGGGCGTCGATCTGCTCGGTGATGCGCATCGTCCCGATCTCCGAGGCGATCGACGACCCGACCTTGCCGGCGAGGATCAGCGCCACGACCGCCGACGAGAATTCGAGGATCATCGTCTCGCGCGTGGCGTAGCCCACCAGCGAGCGGGGGATGAACGGCGAATCGAGGTTGATGCACATCTGCAGCGTGATGACCGCGCCGATGAATACCGAAATGATGGCCGTCAGACCGATCGAATTGATGCCCAGCGCCTCCATCTCGAAGACGATGCGCCGCCGGTAGATCGCCGCCTTCTCCGGACGGGAAAAGACCTTTCCCATCAGCATGAAATAGCGGCCTATGAGTTCGAACACCTTCAACATACGGCTACCGTTCCTTTTCCTCCTCGAAATCGACGTAGTCGCCCACGTCTTTCGACACGCGTTTCTCGGGGGTTCCGGAGGTCCTGTGCACCCGCACCTCGCCCTCGCGGCCCCTGCGCTCGCGTTCCGCAAAGGGCGAGCCGGAATTCCGCTGCCGGAATCCGCCCTGCTCGCCGAAGCCTTCGCCGAACCGCTCCTCCATCTGCCTGCGGACCTTGTAGATCCGCCAGCGGAAGAGCAGGATCAGCCCGATTGCCAATAATACGATTCCCATCAGAAAATATAATATAAAGAGCGCGATGCCTTTCAGCAGCGCGGGGGCGCCGAGCGCCAGCAGGACGATAAGGAGGGTCGTCAGCGGATTGCGCTGCACGAAACCCGCCAGCGAGTCGATGATTGCCGTTATGAAATTCATTCCGATTCAGGTTTACATCCCCACAAAGGTAGGGAAAAATCTGCGTATTTCAATTAATTGTCGTAAATTTGGCGGCTGAAAGCAAAAACAAATCACAACCCGATATGTTAACTTCCCTCACCGCCATTTCGCCCGTCGACGGGCGCTACCGTAGTAAAACGGAGAAACTGGCCGATTATTTCTCCGAGCAGGCCCTCATCCGCTACCGCATCCGCGTCGAAGTGGAGTACTTCATCGCGCTCTGCGAACTGCCTCTGCCTCAGCTTGCCGGCATCGACCGCTCGAAATTCGCCGCCCTGCGCTCGCTGTACACCGATTTCTCGACCGCCGACGCCGAGCGCGTCAAGGAGATCGAATCGGTGACGAACCACGACGTCAAGGCCATCGAATACATCATCAAGGAGAAAATGGACACCCTGGGGCTCGAAGCCTACAAGGAGTTCGTGCATTTCGGCCTCACGTCGCAGGACATCAACAACACGGCCATCCCGCTCTCGCTCAAGGAGGCCATGACGGGAGTCTACTACCCCGCCGTCGAGGAGGTCCGCGGCAAGCTGGCGTCGTTCGCCGAGCAGTGGCGCGCAGTGCCGATGCTGGCCCGCACGCACGGGCAGCCCGCCTCGCCGACCTCCCTGGGCAAGGAATTCATGGTCTTCGTCGAGCGCATCGAAAAGCAGCTGGCCATGCTCCACGACATCGCCGTTCCGGCCAAGTTCGGCGGGGCCACAGGTAATTTCAACGCCCACCGCGCAGCCTATCCCGGAATCGACTGGGTCGATTTCGCCAACCGTTTCGTGGGCGAGAAGCTGGGGCTCTGCCGTTCGCAGTACACCACGCAGATCGAACACTACGACAACCTGGCGGCGATCTTCGACAACATGAAGCGCATCGACACCATCCTGATCGACCTTTCGCGCGACATGTGGACCTATATTTCGATGGAGTATTTCAAGCAGCAGATCAAGGCCGGGGAGGTCGGGTCGAGCGCCATGCCCCACAAGGTCAACCCCATCGACTTCGAGAACGCCGAGGGCAACTTCGGCATCGCCAACGCCGTCTTCGAGCACCTGGCGTCGAAACTCCCCGTATCACGCCTGCAGCGCGACCTGACGGACTCCACGGTGCTGCGTAACATCGGCGTGCCGATGGCCCACGCAGTGATCGCCCTGCAGTCGCTGATGAAGGGGCTCAACAAGGTGATCCTCAATCCCGAAGCGCTGGAGCGCGATCTGGAGAACAACTGGGCCGTCGTGGCCGAGGGCATCCAGACCATCCTGCGCCGCGAAGGCTTCCCGAAGCCCTACGAGGCGCTGAAGGCCCTCACGCGCACCAACGCCCACGTCACCCGCGAGTCGATCGCGGCGTTCATCGAGACGCTCGACGTGGCGGAACCGGTCAAAGAGGAGCTGCGCGCCCTCTCGCCCTCGACCTACACGGGCGTGTTCCAGTAGGTCCGAAATATCTTCCCTACAGCAGAAGTCCCGGTTTTCAGACCGGGGCTTTTTGTTTTGGCACGCACTTTGCGACTCTATCATGCAACTGCGGCACAGCAACCGCAGTGAGGTTTCTTCATTTATTTAAGTTTGGGTTAGTAGTTTTAGGAGGGCAACCTCCGGGGGCAGCAGGCAATCGCGACGATTCCCTGCTGTTTTTTTGTGGCCCGGCACGAAAACTGCGCAGGGAAAAACAACAGAAAATACCAAAATCCACACCTATGGCAAAAAGTAAAAACATCACGACTACGCAGTTGGCGCTGATGACCGCTGCTGCCGTCATCAGTCTCCGCGGCCTCCCGATGATGGCCCAGGAGGAGCTGACCATGTTCTTCTACATCTTCTTCGCGACGTTCCTGTTCCTGATCCCCGCGGCGCTCGTGGGCGCCGAGCTGGGCAGCGCCTTCGCCGACCGCGGCGGCGGGGTCTACACCTGGGTCAAGGAGGCTTTCAACCGCCACATGGGCTTCTCGGCGATCTTCCTGCAATGGATTCAGAACGTCGTCTGGTACCCCACCGTGCTGGGATTCGCCGCGGCGTCGATCGCCTACATGATCGGCCTGCCGGACCTGTCGCAGAACGGTCTCTACGTCGGACTGTTCTCGATCGCGATGTACTGGTTCGCGACGCTGGTGACGCTGCGCGGCACGTCGGCCATCTCGGGCATCACCTCGAAGGGATTTCTCATCGGCACGGTGCTTCCGGGCATCGTCGTCATCGTGATGGCCGTCATCTGGATGGCCGGCGGCAACGAGATCGCCCTGAAGGAGATCCCGGCGTCGGTCTCGCAGGTCGTGAATGTCGACGCGGCGCAGCACGTCCACCCGCGGCTCTTTCCCCATATCACGGGCATGAGCGACATCGCCTTCCTGGCGGGCATCCTGCTGCTGTTCGCCGGCGTGGAGGTGCACGCCGTGCACGCCCCCGAGCTGACGAAGCCCCAGACGCAGTTCCCGCGGGCGATGTTCCTCGCGGCGCTGATCTCCTTCGGGCTCTTCACGCTGGGCGCACTGGCCGTGGCCGTCATCACCCCCTATGACCAGATCAACCTCCAGTCGGGACTTTTCACCACTTTCCAGCTCGCCTTCGACCGCTACCACGTGGGATGGCTCACGAACGTCATGGGACTGCTGGTGGCTTTCGGCGCGCTGGCGGGCGTGATGTCGTGGATCTCGGGCCCCAGCCGCGGCCTGCTCTGGACGGCCAGGGACGGAGCGCTCCCCTGCTTCCTGCAGAAAACCAACAAAAACGGCGTGCAGGTCAACATCCTCATCATCCAGGGATGCATCGTGTCGCTCCTCTCGTCGCTCTATATCGTGATGAGCGACGTCAGCGTGGCGTTCTTCCTGCTGAGCGCCCTGACCGTCGGGCTCTATCTGATCATGTACATGATGATGTACGCCGCGGGAATCCGCCTGCGCTACACGCAGCCCAAGCTGGTGCGAAGTTACCGCGTGCCGGGCGGCAACACGGGCATGTGGATCGTCGGAGGCGTGGGATTTCTGGCCGTGCTGTTCTCGTTCGCCGTCACCTTCTTCCCGCCTTCGCAGCTGCCTGTGGGCAGTCCCGCGATGTATACGTGGCTGGTGGTGACCGGCACGGTGGTCTTCCTCGCCATCCCGTTCATCATCAGTTACGTCATGGATAAACGCAACGCCCGGAAAGACCCGGCTAAAACTCGACCGTGACGCCCAGCGACGGCTGGAGCGTACCGCTGACCTGCTCCAACCGCTTCATGCGGTAACGCTGCTCCGCAGCCGGCGCCGAGGGGTTGACGATCTCGCCCGTGGACATCAGCACGTCGGGCTGGCGGAGCCTTCCCCCGGCGACGTTCTGCAGGTCGACGTAGATGCCCAGCATACAGCGATTGAAATAGAAGACCTTGTCGATGCGCACGTCCAGCTGGGCGAAGGCGTCGAGCCGCCCGGCATTGTATTTCGCATAGTCGTAATAGGGCCGTCCCTGCGCGTTCCACGCCTCGACGAGCGACGATTTTTCCTCGTCGTAGGGCGTGTAGGGCGCACCGCCCACGGCACTCAGCTTGGCCCCGACGCTCCAGTGGCGCGGCAGGTCGTAGGTACCGCTGACGTTGACCACGAAACGGTTGTCCCACGCCGAAGCGATCCACGGGGCCGAACGGTCGTTGCGGTACTCCGAACGGAACACGGTCACCGACCCCACGACGCTCACGCGCCCCGGAATCTGCCAGCGGGCCATCGCCTCGACGCCGAAGGCGCGTCCCTGCGCCGAGGAGACCAGTTCCTCGCCGCCCACCACGCCGTAGTCGTTGCCCTTGCACGCGAGCGGAATCCCGTCCGTGACCGACAGGGGCACATCCCCGTAGCGTTTGTAGAATCCCTCGACCGTGACGATCAGCCGGTCGCGCAGCCGCCAGTCGACACCGGCGCTGAAAATCCCGACCCGCATATAGTCGAGCGACCGGTTCACCAGCCTGTCATCCCGCTTGAATCCCAACGCCGTATAGGGCGGCAACTGGTAATAGAGCCCCGCACTGCCGCTGACCGACCACGCCGGGGCCAGCGCATAGGAGACCGACGCGCGCGGCGAGAGCTGGTTCCATGGCCGGGCCATGCGCCCCGAGTAATCGCACCCGTCGGCGCGCAGTCCCGCCGAGGCGGTGAAACGCTTGTCCGCAGAGGCGTACCCGGCCCCGGCGAAAAGCCCCCAGCCGACGATCCCCAGCCGCGTGTCGTAATCCGAGAGATGCGATTCGTCGGTGTACAGACGCTGCAAGGTGCGGTTCGTGTACCCGGCCCGGCTCACCTCGACGCCCCCGCGAATGGTCCAGCAACCCAGGCTGGAACGGTTCTCGGCCCGCAGCGAGGTCTTCTGCTCCACGGAACGGAGCCGCAGGGTCAGGTTATCCTCCGACGAGGAGTCGTTGCGCAGGTATTTGAGGTTGCGGTTGTTCAGGTAGTTGTGGCTCAGCGTCACGGTCTGCACGTGACGGCCCGCATAGTGGCGCCACGAAGCCCCTACGGTGAAGGTCTCCTGCCGGATGCGGGGCAGGTAGCTCAGCAGATATTCGGCGTCCTCGCCCTTCTCGTCGACGTTGAGCTTCATGTCGTCGAAGCCCGCCAGAGCCAGCACCGTCAGTTCGTCGCGCTCCGAAAGGCGTGTCCTGACCTTCGCCTGCCCGTCGATGTAATCGGGCAGAAACGGCAGCCCCAGCATCCTGAACAGCAGCTGCAGGTAGGACCGGCGGAGCGAGAACAGGTATGTGGTCTTGTCGCCGATGTGACCGCTGCCGCTCACGCCCACCTCAGAAGCCCCCAACGTGGCCTTGAAGGTCTGCTTTTCGGCGTTGCCGTCGCGGAGCCTGAAATCCAGCACCGAACTCAGCGCCCCGGCCCGGTCGGCGGGAAAAGCCCCCGTATAGAAGCTGATTTCGCGCACCAGATCGGCGTTGACGATGCTCACCGGACCGCCCGTGGCGCCCTGCGTGGCGAAGTGGTTGATATTGGGAATCTCGATCCCGTCCATGTAGAAGCGGTTCTCCGCGGGACCTCCACCGCGCACGATCAGGTCGTTGCGGTACCCCACGGGCGAGAAGGCCACGCCGGGATAGGAACGCACGATACGCGACACGTCGCGGTTCGAGCCGGGACTCTTCTCGATCTCCTGCAGGCCGATCACCTTCAGGCTCACGGGGCTCTCCGCCGTGGTGCGGAACGGCGACGGCCGCACCGTCACGGCCTCCAGCCGCCCGGCGTCCTCCTCCAGCTCGACCTCGATAAAGGGCGTGACCGCGGAGACCATGTATTCGGGCGTCGTAAGGCTCTTGTAACCCACCGACGAGACCGCCAGCCGCCAGATGCCGGGCTTCACCCGTTCGATGCGGAACCTCCCCAGCGAATCGGTCGAAGCACCCGTCCGTTCCTGCCCGGCCAGCACCACGGCGGCATAGACCACGGGGCGGCGGCTCAGACGGTCGATCACCCGACCGCTGACGGAATAGGTTCCCTGTTGTCCCCGCACGGCGAACGCCGCCGGCAGGCAGAGACACAACATCGCAACTTTCAGGAGTTTCATACGGCAAAGATAGCCGATCGAAGTTAATCCGCCACCGTTCCGCCGGAATATTTCGGCAGCAATTTCAGATAGGCGAGCAGGATGACGTTCATCAGCAGGGCGTAGACGATGGCCGGAACGGCCATCTCCCCGCTGTCGAAAATCAGCGGCGACGCGGCGATGGCGATAGCCTGCGCAGCGTTCTGCATCCCGACCTCGATGACGACGGTTCTCCGTGCGGCCTTCCGCAGTCCGAACGCCCGGGACAGCAGCGACCCGGCGGCCATGACCAGCAGAATGAGCGCTCCGGCGGCCGCCCCCAGCATTGCGAGGTTTTCCAGAATGACATCGGCATACTGCACGAAAAAGACCGCGGCCAACAGCATCAGCGCCGGAAAGGCCACGCGCCCCGAGAGCGCATGGACCCGCCGGGCCGCATCCGGACGCCAGCAGCGGAACAGGGCTCCGGCGGCCATCGGGAGGAAAAGCAGGACGATATTCTGAACCAGCAGTTTCCCGACCGGAAGATCGATGGCCGCGTCCGTATGCACGGAGACGAAGCGCGCCGCGAACCCCATCACCACGGGGATCGTGAAGAGGGTGATGACGCTGCTAAGCGCCGTCAGCGTCACCGAAAGGGCCACGTCGCCCTTGGCCAGCATCGAAAAGACGTTCGACGAACTGCCTCCGGGACAGCAGGCGATCAGCATCAGCCCCATGAACCACACGGGCGGCAGCCGGAAGGCCAGCGCCACGCCGAAAGCCACGACCGGCAAGACCAGGAGCTGCCCGGCCAGCCCCGCGACGACGGCCGCAGGACGACGGAACACGCGGGCGAAAGCCTGCCGGTCGAGTTCGATGCCGAGCTGGAACATCAGCACGATCAGGATAGGAAGCACGATCCAAATGGTATTCATCGGTTTCGGATTAACGGTTGAACACAGAAAAAGTCTTTCAGGACTATCCTGAAAGACTTTCTTCATCGGTGGGAACAAGCGGATTTGAACCGCTGACCTCCTGCTTGTCGAGCAGGCGCTCTAAACCAACTGAGCTATGCTCCCTGCATAAAAAAACCATCTTCCAAGATGGTTGCAACCTGGTGGGAGCTGAGGGATTCGAACCCCCGACCCTCTGCTTGTAAGGCAGACGCTCTGAACCAGCTGAGCTAAGCTCCCCTTTTGCTGAATTGCGAGTGCAAATGTATGACAAATAAATCATTCCTGCAAGTCCTCCATTCATTTTGGGAAATCTTTTTTCGCTGGCAGTTCGTCCGGTCGACACATCGGTTGACATACCTGTGCAGAGTCGACGCCGGATAAACAGCAGTAAATCAATCGATAATACTGCATCGGGCTAGCCCCGGAGGGGGGGGGCTTTGGTCGGGGCATACTCGGGCCCGCTGAACAACACCAGAGCCTTACCCCGTTGATTCTGGAAATTCCTGCCCGGACGCTGCAGTCCGCCCACATCCCTCTCATTTGCTTTCTGCATTTTCCGGAACGAAAACATTTTGTCCCGAAACTATCCCGGCTGCTATGCGAAAAAAAGCCGCAAATTACTGACATTCAGTAAATTTGCGGCTTCTTAGTAGCGGGAGAAGGACTCGAACCTCCGACCTTCGGGTTATGAGCCCGACGAGCTGCCAACTGCTCCATCCCGCGATATATCTTCAGATAGTATCTATCGCTTTTGCGTGTGCAAAGATAATACAAATTTTCGTATCCTGCAAATATTTCTTTCCGCCGAATATCCGGACAGCCCCTATCCGCCTCGGTGTCAGCTGTAAAAAAATTTGTTTTTTATACTTCCCGCACCTCATTTACTCCTGCGGCCGCCCCCATAGTCATCGGATATTCGCAGCCACGATCTCCGCCAGGTCGCGGATCTCTCCTTTCGTACCGCGCCCGAGGGCCTTCTTGCAGAGCGGGCAGGCCGTGACGATCACCTCGGCGCCCGTGGCGTCGAGCTCCGCGGCGACCGACTGTGCGATGCGGACCTGCTGTCCGTCGGAAATGGCCGTGTTGGCCACCGAAGAGCCGCAGCAGAGGGCGTTCTCGCGCGTCGAAGCGGGTTCCAACAGTTCGCCCACGGCCTCGATCACGGCACGCGGCTCATCGTAAATACCGCTGCCGCGCCCCAGTTCGCAGGGATCGTGGTAGGTGAAGCGCGTCGCGCCGTGTTCCAGCGCGAGACGTCCGGCACGGATCAGGCGCAGGATGTATTCCGAATGGTGCAGCACCTCGATGCCCGGCAGGCTGTAATCCTCGCGGAAGACCTTGAGACAGATCGGACACGACGTCACGAGCGTCGTGATGCCGTGGCGGCGGAATAGCTCCTCATTGTAACGCATCATCTTGTGCGCCGAGTCGGTCTCGCCGGCCAGTTTGAGCGGACGCCCGCAGCAGACGCCGCCTTCGCGGTCGGCCCACCAGACCTCCTCGCCCGCGGCGTCGAAGATCGTCGACATCGCCGACATCGTGCGCGGTGTCAGCAGGGTCATGCAGCCCGCGAAATAGCCCACCTTGCCCTCGCCCGCAGAGCGGTCCAGCCCCTTGAAGTAGCCGTAACGGCGTTCGTCGGGAACGTTGCGCATCTTGTCGCGCGAATTGACACGCAGCGTATTGAGGTCGATGTTCACGGGACATTTCTCGGCACAGCGCCCGCACATCAGGCAGTTGTCGGCCGTCTGCAGGCGCAGCATGTCATAACGGCGGTCGCGCAGGAAATAGACCGACTGCACGTCGTCGATCCCCAACACGCTCTGCAGCTGGCAGGGGTCGATGCAGATGCCGCAGCGCGAGCAGGCCTCGACCTGGAAATTGTCGTAGGAAGACTCCTTTTCGCCCGAGCGCAGTTTGTAATGACGCAGGAAAATCAGCGGGATTTCCGTAAAGATGTGCATGTAGCGCGAGAACGGCAGCGCCACGAAGAAGACCCCGAGGCACGACGAGTAGAACCACCACGCCGCGGTTTCGAGATTCATCAGCGGCATCACGCCGATATGCGCGGCCATCCACGACCCGAGGCCTCCGGTGAGGAAACCCCCGCCGCCATACAGCGCGCACGTGGCGCTTTCGGCCACCAGACGCGTCGGGAAGATGAACCACAGCGCCGACAGGGCCACGCGGTCGCCCAGGACGTGCTTCGTGGTGCGCCGCAGCCCCATCGCCCGGGAATAGAATCGTTTGCCCCAGGCCAGCGCCACACCCGAGAGGACGAACAGCAGCAGCAGGTCCATCACGAAATCGAAGGCGGGCTTGTGTTCGAGTCCCGTGCCGAAATACTTGAAGAAGACGTGTCCCTGCAGCGGCACGTAGCGGAATCCGAGGTAGGCGATGGTCTCGGCCCACCCCACGGCGATCAGCAGAAACCAGCCGAAGGCCAGCGACATGTGCATGTACCCCAGCAGGGGGTTGACCCGGAAGATGCGGCGGTGGAGCAGCGATTCGCTCACCACCTCCCACGCCGCGGCCAGGGTGCGGCGCGTGGGCAGTCCGGACAGAATCCGTTTCTTGTCGGCGCGGGGCAGCAGCCAGAGCCACTTGCCCCACTTCCAGGCCAGGGTGAGGAACATCACCGTCGCGCCGAGGATAAACGGCAGACAGAAAGGTGCGTAGAAAGTCATCGTCAGAAATCTCCCAGTTTACGTTTGATCAGCATCACCACGCCGCGCGTATTGATGCCCCGCGGGCACACCAGCCGGCATTTGCCGCACAGCATGCACTTGTTCATCTCCTCGTAGGCGCCCTGATATTCGCCGCGGCGCACCAGCGTATGGACCTTGCGGAAGTTGAATTCCGTGAGGTTTCCCGCCGTGCAGACCGCCGTGCAGGCCCCACATCCGATGCAGGCCTGCAGCTCGGGCATCTCGCGCAGGATCTCGTCGCTCTTGCGCAGATTGTTGCGGTCGATGTCGATGGCCCGGGGCTTGGAGATGGTATATCCGAAATTGATCGCCGCCATGATTATATTCCCACGTATTTGGCCGCGGCGTCGGCCGCGACGATTCCTTCGTTCAGCGATTCGCCGATGTTCTTGGGCGCGGTGACGGTCCCGGCGTAGAAGATGCCCTCGACATTGCTCTTCACGTTGCCCAGGAACAGGTCGCGCGGCGCCATGAAACCGCTCGGAGCGCGGTTCAGCCCGGCGCCCTCGGCGAACGCGGCGTTGTCGTCGTTGGCCCGCATGCCGACGATCAGGATCAGCATGTCGACGCTCATGCGCAGGGGACGGCCCGTCAGCGTGTCCTCGGCCTTGATCTGCACCCGTCCGTCGATCATCGGGCTGGCCTCCGAGATACGCCCGCGCAGGAAGTGGATGTTGTATTTCTGCTGCGCCTCGCGGTACATCTCCTCGTACCCGGGGCCGAACATGCGGATGTCCATGTAGAAATTGAAGACGTCGGCCTCGGGGAAGAGCTGCTTCATCTCCATAGCCTGCTTGACGCCCGTGATGCAGCAGACCTTCGAACAGTGCTGCTGGCACACCTTCTCGTCGCGCGATCCTACGCAGTGCAGAAACGCGATGCGCTTGGGGCGCGACCCGTCGGCCTTGGCCACGCGGCCTTCGTTCAACATGCGCTCGATGTCGACCGTCGTGTAGACGTTGTCGTAGATGCCGTATCCGTACTCCTCCTTGATCGAGGCGTCGAAAAGCGTGAATCCCGACGCCACCACCACCGAATCGCACGTCAGCATCCGCCCGTCGGCGAGCAGCACGCCGCCCGCCGTGAAGCCCTTGGCCTCGGCGGAGGTCAGCACCTCGATACCGCTCTCGTTGACCCTCCGGCGCAGTTCGGTCAGCACCTCCTGCGCGGGCGTGAACGACGGGAACAGCACGTGCCACCCCCGGAGCTTGCCGCCCAGTTCGGCTTCCTTCTCGATGATCGTGGGCTCGACGCCCTGCTCAGCCAGGCGAAGGGCCGTCTGCATGCCCGCGACGCCGCCGCCTATGACTATTACCTTCTTCTTCATTACAAGACCTAAGTATATTAAGACCGTTTTACATCCCGGATTGCCCTATTCGCCGCCCACGGCGGCGTTTACAGGTCTGACCCTCCCCTAAATCCCTTCCTCAAAAGGGACTTGTCGCACGCGACCGGGATTACGTCCAGGATGCGGACTTCGTTCTGCGATTTCTATTCCCTTATATCGTATATCGTGTCCGTCGGGCAGCAGTTGACCACCGCCGACGCGGGTTTTCCGATATATTTCCCGTTGCGGCCGAGGTATTTGGCCGCGGGGTCGTACTCGACGCCCATCTTGTCCAGCAGGGGCTCCACGTCCACCTGGTGCATCTGCATCCCCAGCTCCCAGGGGTCGTAGCCCAGCACCAGCCCGGCCATCTCCTCGTAGGTCAGCACCGGAATGCCGTGACCGTTCTGGCCGTAAGTCGTGCCCTCCATCTCGGCGATGGTGTACTGCCACTTGTCGAGGAACATCGCGCAGCCGGGGCAGTTGGCCACGATGAAGTCGGGCTTGTAGGGAGCCATGCTCTCCAGCTTCTTGTGCGAATTGGCGATCGAATAGCCGCGGTTGGCCTGCACGAGGTAGTTGCGGAATCCGAATCCGCAGCAGTGACGGCGTTCGGGATAATCCACGCACTCGCCGCCCCACGACTCGACCATGCCGGCCAGCACATAGGGGAACTCCGATCCTCCGATGCCGGATTTCGGGAATATCTTGGCGTAGTGACAGCCGATGTGCTCCACGACTTTCAGCGGTTCGCCCGTGACGGCGTTCACCAGCCGTTTTTTGGCCCGCGCGGCGATCTCCTCGCGGAAATGGAACACGACGTCCGACGTGTGGGCCAGGCTCGCGGGCTTCCGGAACTCGCGTTTGGTGGCTTTCCAGAGATTCTCGCGGGCCTTCTCCTCCGTCTCGGGGAACTCGTGCCACATGGCCAGAATCTCCGTGTAAATGCCGAAGGAGGTGATGCACGAAGTCACGAAATTCTCGTATCCGGCCTCGTTCATCAGCGCGAACTGCCGCGCCACGACGGTCATGATGGTCTCCAGCGGAACGATGTCCGAGTGGTAGCCGATCCCCGTGCACGACGAGTGTTTGGGATCGTCCAGGAGGTCTTTCCCCAGATCGTCGTGCAGCATGTCGATAAAAAACTTCTCGCTCCCGGGGAAGAAATTCTGCCGGATGCAGCTGCGTGCATAGTAATAATGGTCGTCGGCGATCTCCTTCTGGTAGTCCTGCCAACTCTTTCGCTTCATTGTCATCGATTCTAAGGCAATTACATAAAATTACGCATCGCAATACCGTTTCGGAACGGCGCTTTCGCCGCCTGCGGCGTCGGCTGCAAGCCCGCCCCACCCCAAACTCCTCCCTCAGGGAGGGACTCAGCGCCGCTGTGCGGCAAAATCGGCGTATCGGGCGGGCAGTGCACTGCTAATAATGTTCGTTGCTGTTCGAGAGGAAAACGTCCATCATATACTGCTGGTCGGCGCCCTCCTCGTAGCCCATTTCGCGGGCCTTACGGTCGGAGTGCCGTTCGATGGTGTCGAACAGTTCGCTGCCGCCGCTGACCTTGAATATCTCGTTGATCTCCGAGAGCGACTCCTCGTCCAGCCGCCGCAGGGCCCCGGCGCCGTGGCGCATGTAGACGGGCGTGAACTGGCCGTAGATCTCCTTGTCGTTGTCGTAAATCCATTTCCAGACGGTCCCCTGCTCGGGATGCAGTTCGGGTTTTACCAGCCGCGGCACGATGCAGTAGCCCGTGCGGAGAATGTTCTCGCCGATGATGCGCTTCAGAGCCAGCTGCTGACGGCCCTTCTCGCTCTCGACGAAGAACCCCAGCTTCTGCGACAGCGTGCGGAGCGCCTGGATCACATACCCCGGGGTATTGCCCCGCGGACAGCGCGGACGGCACGACATGCACTCGCCGCAGTACCAGATCGTATCGCTTTTGAGCAGCTCCTCGATGGCGTCGTCGTCGCGCGTCTGGACGATGCATACGATCTGCCGCGGGTCGTAGTTGTAAAACTCCGCCGCGGGGCAGACGCCCGTGCAGACGCCGCAGTTCATGCACGCGTGCAGACCCTCCTTCATCCGCACGTCTTCCATGAGCATATCGAAATATTTCCCCATACCTATATACAAAAAAACCTTTGCAGTGCAAAGGTAGGGAATCCCCGCGGGCCGCAGGGTGGTATAAATGCGTAAAAATACGAAAGGCAGCGACAATGTTTCCCAACAGGGTCGCTGCCGCGGAGCAAGATTCATAAAATGCGCGATCCTGACTCCGGTTTAACTTATCGTATTCGTTCTATGCCGGATTCTCGCTTTCGGGGGCGCTCTCCGGCCCTCGGTGCAGGCAGTCGATCGCTTTCAGGCGTTCGTACTCACTGCGCAGTTCGGCGATGATCCGCCGGTTGCATTCGGCAATCCCTCCGCCCAGCGCCTCCGGAATGCAATCGGTCGATTTGAAAATATACCCTGCCGCGAAACTCCGCCGCACCGGATTGTGCGGCGGAGGGCCCGTCGGGCCTTGGCCGAGATGGTTAGTCCAAGATCGAAAATCGGGTGCGGAACGGTCGAGAAAAAACAGTGACGCAACGTTCGACGTGAAGAATTCAGTTGTTCCGCACCCACATCAAAAACAGCACCGGGGAACGACCCTCCGCAGTCGAATCGCGGAACCGGAAGTGTATCCCGGCCCCCAGGTCGGGCGTCCCCGTTGCTGAGAATGACGGTGCACACACCCGCACCGACCGGGG
>CATKXN010000011.1 GCA_949840605.1 uncultured Alistipes sp. | reverse complement strand
GGATCAGCCCGAAAAAGAGGATGACCGCGACGTCGCCCATGCCGTGATAGGCCAGGGGCCAGGGACCGGCGGTGTAGAACCAGGCGAAGACGACGCACGCGGCGCCCACGGCGACGAGCTCCCAGCCGCCGCAGCGGAGGACGTCCGCATGGAGAGCCCAGACGAGCAGGCCGATTCCCGCGGCGCAGGCCGCGAGGGTGAACGCAACGATGCCGGTCTTCATGGCCGGGAGGGTGATGTAGCCTTTGGCGAAAGCCCGGTCGGGCCCCAGCCGGTCGGGTTTGTCGGCTCCTTTCAGAAAGTCCCAGAGGTCGTTCACCAGATTGGCCGTGCACTGCATCAGCACGGCGAACAGCAGGCACAGCAGGGCCGGCAGCCAGTGGAATGCGCCGTCGGTCCACGCCAGTGCGGAGCCGACGAGGACGAGGATCACGGAATTGCCGAGGCTGTAGGGCCTCACGGCGAGAATCCATGCGGAAAGGGAGTTGGTCTTCATATCGGGGGTTGATTCCTTGAGCGGGTTTTCATCGGATGACGAGCTCCACGGGTCGCGGCATGCGCTTTCCCTCGGGGAGCTGGATGCGCAGCACGCCTTCGGTTTCGATGGGGCGGCCGTTCTTTTGGGCCGGTTTCCATCGCGGGGCTTCGGCCACGGCTTTCAGCACGCGCCGTTTGAGGCGTTTGTCGGTCGCTTCGAGCTCCTGGTGGACGACGGTGTCGCCTTCGGGCGTGACCTTGTAGCGCAGCACCACGCGGGCGGCGGGTTCGCTCGCGTCCCACCGCACGCGGCCGGCGATGTAGCGGTCGAACGTGGAGTCGGCGGGGAAAGCCGCGGGCTGGTCGTAGCGCAGGGTGATGAGCATGACGCCGTGCGCGGCCCGCTGGCCGTAACGGGCGATGGTCTCTTCGTCGGCGGGGAGCATCTCGACGTTCTCGATGTCTTCGGGGGGTATCGAGCGGATCTCCGTCGTCTCCCTGCCGTTGACGATGTACATCGGCACGGGTTTCGGCGTCGCGGCCCGGACGGCTGCGGCGAAGCACAGGAGAAGGAGAAGAATGACGTATCTTTTCATAACCGTAAACATTTTTAGGCAAAACGGTCGGCGGGGGCTGGATATTGCCTGCCGTAACCCGTTTGTCGGTCGGATGAAGAGCGCTGCGGCCCGCCGTCGCCCTCTAAAACCCATCTTTTAGATGGGCGGGAACCGGATGAAGAGCGTTGTTGCCTGCCGTCGCCCTCTAAAACCCATCTTTTAGATGGGCGGGAACCGGATGAAGAGTGCTGTTGCCTGCCGTCGCCCTCTAAAACCCATCTCTTAGATGGGCGAGGTCCACGCAGCCGTTGTTCCGGAAGCGGACGCCCTCTGCTTCGAGCAGTTCCCGCTGGGCGGTCCATCCGGGGACCGTGCGGCCTGCGGCGCTGACGACCCGGTGGCAGGGAATCCCCTCCGGAGCCGCGGCCATAGCTCGTCCCACGCGGCGTGCGTAACCGGGCATGCCGGCCAGCCGTGCCAGCTGCCCGTAGGTCGCGACCCGTCCCGCGGGAATCTGCGCGACGATGTCGTAAATCTCGGCGTCGAAATCGGCGGGAATCTTCATCGCATTTTCAATTTATATGGCCGGGGCGTGATCGGGATCGGAAACCCGAATTCCTGCCCATGCCTCTGAAAGCAACGAAAGCACGTTGTCCTGCCATCGCCCTAAAGGCCGTTTCTTAAGCGGCTAAAGGGCTTCGCTCTCTTTCAGACGCTCGGCGTTCTCGGCCACGATCAGGTGGTCGATGCAGTCCTGAATATCGCCGTCCATGAAGGCCGCGAGGTTGTAGATCGTATAGTTGATGCGGTGGTCCGTGATGCGCCCCTGCGGGTAGTTGTAGGTGCGGATCTTGGCCGAGCGGTCGCCCGTCGAAACCATCGTCTTGCGCTTCGAGGCGATTTCGTCGAGGTATTTCGAGTATTCGAGGTTGAAGACGCGCGTGCGCAGCTCCTCGAATGCCTTGTCGAAGTTCTTCAGCTGCGATTTCTGGTCCTGGCACTGCACGACGATACCCGTCGGGATGTGCGTCAGGCGGATGGCCGAATAGGTCGTGTTGACCGACTGGCCGCCGGGACCGCTGGCGCAGAAGATGTCCTTGCGGATGTCGTTCATCGAGATTTCGACGTCGAACTCCTCGGCTTCCGGAAGCACCGCCACCGAAGCCGCCGAGGTGTGCACGCGGCCCTGCGTCTCGGTCTGCGGCACGCGCTGCACGCGGTGCACGCCCGATTCGTATTTGAGCGTTCCGTAGACGTTCTGGCCCGTGACTTTCAGCACCACCTCCTTGAAGCCGCCGACGGCGCCTTCCGACGACGAGGTGATCTCGTAACGCCATCCTTTCGACTCGATGTATTTGGTGTACATGCGCAGCAGGTCGCCGGCGAAAATCGCCGCCTCGTCGCCGCCCGTGCCGCCGCGGATCTCCATGATGGCGTTCTTCGAGTCCTGCGGGTCCTTGGGGATGAGCAGCAGTTTGATCTCCTCCTCCATCTGTACCAGCTGGGGTTCCAGTTCGGCAATCATCTCGCGGGCCATTTCGCGCATCTCCTCGTCCTTGTCCGTGGCCAGCGTGTCCTTGGCTTCGGCGAGGTTGGCCACGGCCGTGCGGTAACGCTCCGAGGTCTCGATGATCGGTTCCAGCTCCTTGTACTCCTTGGTGAGCTGGATGAACTGCTTGACGTCGGCGATGACTTCGGGGTCGGTGAGTTTCTGCCCCGTCTCCTCGTATTTGAGTTTCAGACCGTCCAGGCGGTTCAATATGGTATTGTCTGCCATAAATGTTTATTTTGGGTACAAAGATACTAAAAAGGCGGAGGAGTTCAAAACCGAATCGCAGGAGATTCGGTAAAACTTTCTGACCCATAAAAGTGTCGTTACGACACCAATAATCGGCAAACGGCAATGCGCGTTCCGAAAAAACGAAAGAGAGGCATGCCTCAGGCGCGCCCCTCTCGTCTTGTTTATCGGTTGACCTCCCGCAGCCAGTCCAGCACGGCGGCTTTCCAGGCTTCGTGGTAGGGGAAGTTCGTGCGGAACCCCCAGCCGTGCTCGCCCACCGGGTAGATGTGCATCGACGCCTTCACGCCGCGGGCCTTGAGCGCTTCGTAGTAGAGCGCGCTGTTGACCGCAGGCACGCCCGTGTCGTCGTCCGAATGGAGCAGCAGGGTCGGGGGCGTGGCCTCCGTCACGCGGTTCTGGAGCGAGTAGTAGGCGGACTGTTCGGCCGTGCGGTCCGTTCCCAGCAGATTGTCGAACGAGAACTGGTGACCCTTGCCGGGCTCGGCCGTGATGACCGGATAGAAGAGGATCGCGAAGGCGGGTTTGAACGTTCCGAGCGTCGAGGCCGTGGCGGCCAGGTGGCCGCCGGCCGAGAAGCCCATGATGCCCACCTTGTCGGCGGTGAATCCCGTGGCGCCCGCTTCGAGGCCCGACATGATGCGCAATGCCTGCTGGACGTCCTCCAAAGGCACCTCGGGATGCCCGTTGGGCATGCGGTATTTCAGTACTGCGGCCGTGACGCCGTTCTGCGACAGCCAGCGGGCCACGTCGTGTCCCTCGTGGCCGATGGCCAGCCCCAGGTAACTGCCTCCGGGGCAGATCACCACGGCCTGACCCGTAGCGCGGGCCGTGTCGGCGGGGTAGACGTAGAGTTCGGTTTCGGTCGTACGGGTCGTGCGGGCCGGGTCCTCCCCGGGGGCGGGGACGATGTCGTTGCTGTGGGGCGCGGTGGCGTTGTCCCAGATTTTCAGCGTCGCAACGGGTCCCTGCGCCGTTGCGGCGAACGCCATGAGGGCCGCGGCTGCGGCCGTGAGGGTCTTTTTCATCGCCGTCGGCTTAACGTTTGCGGAGCCAGTCCAGCAGGGCGTCCTGCCAGGCCTCCTTGTAGCGGAACGATTGGCGGATGCCCCAGCCGTGGCCGCCCTTGGGATAGATGTGCATCGAGGCTTCGATGCCGTGCTCTTTCAGGGCCGTGTAATAGCAGGTGCTGTTGACCGGGGGCACGCTCTTGTCGTCGTCGGAGAGCAGCAGCAGTGTCGGGGGCGTGGCTTCGGTCACGCGGTTTTCCAGCGAGTAGGCCGCGTCCTGCTCGGGAGTGCGCTCCGCGCTCAGCAGGTTGATGAACGATCCCTGGTGGCGCTTGCCCCGCACGGCCGAGATGACCGGGTAGAAAAGGATCGAGAAGTCCGGACGGACGCTGCCGATCGTCGAGGCCATCGCCGCGAGGTGGCCTCCGGCCGAGAATCCGGCGATGCCGACCTGCGGGCAGGTGAAGCCTTCGGCGCCCGGCGCGTTGCCGCGCATGATGCGCAGGGCCTGCTCGGCATCCTCCAACGGCACTTCGGGACGGTGGTTGGGCATGCGGTATTTCAGCACCGCGCCGGTGATGCCGTTCGCGGCGAGCCATTGCGCCACTTCATAGCCTTCGTGGTCGATGGCCAGCAGTCCGTAACCGCCTCCGGGGCAGATCACGACGGCTTGTCCGGTGGCTTTGGCCGTGTCGGCCGGGAAGATGTAGAGTTCGGCGTCGGAGGTGTTTCTGAGCCGGTTGGGCTCTGTTTCCGTCTCCGGCGTGTCGATGCCGTTGCTGTGGGGCGCCGAGGCGTTGTCCCAGATGCGGACCGTCAGGGTCTGTCCGTAGTCTTTGGCGGAAGCGGATGCGCTCATAAGCAAAAATGAAGCGAAAAGGAATAAGGCCTTTTTCATTCGTGTATTGTTTGTTAAGCCCCCGCCGAGGGCCGTTTAAGAAACGGCTTTTAGGCGGTGGAAGCACATTGTTAGGGCATGATACTTAATATCCGGGCATTGCCCCTAAAGCCCGGCTCTTAGCCGGGCTATATCACGATGTTGATGATCTTGCCCGGCACGACGATGATCTTCTTCGGGGCCTTGCCGTCGAGCCACTTCTGCGCTTCGGGCGCCGCGACGACGTCGGCCTGGATCTCGGCGGGCGTCATCGACATGGCGTACTCCTTCTTGAAGCGGAGCTTGCCGTTGACCGACACGGGGTATTCGAAGGCGTCGAGCGCGAGGTGCTTCTCGTCGAAGACCGGGTAAGACGCCGTGCAGACCGATTCGGTGTGTCCGAGCGCGGCCCACAGCTCCTCGGCGATGTGCGGGGCGAAAGGAGCGAGCAGCACGGTCAGCGGTTCGAGCACTTCGCGCTTCGAACATTCGCCCAGCTCGTTGAGGCAGATCATGAAGGCCGCCACGGAGGTGTTGAACGAGAAGTTTTCGATGTCCTCCGAAACCTTCTTGATGGTCTTGTGCAGCGTGCGGAGCTCCTTTTCGGTCGCCTTCCCGTCGGTGACGCACAGTTGGCCGTCGCGGTCGAAGAACAGCCGCCAGAAACGGCGCAGGAACTTGTGCACGCCGTCGATGCCGTTCGTGTCCCAGGGCTTCGACTGCTCCAGCGGGCCGAGGAACATCTCGTACATGCGCAGCGTGTCGGCGCCGTAGTTGTCGACGATGTAGTCGGGGTTCACGACGTTGTAGAACGACTTGGACATTTTTTCGATGGCCCAGCCGCAGATGTATTTGCCGTCTTCGAGGATGAACTCCGCGTCGTTGTACTCGGGCCTCCACGCGCGGAAGGCGTTGAGGTCGAGCAGGTCGTTCTTAACGATGTTCACGTCGACGTAGAGCGCCTGCGTGTCGTACTGATCCTTGAGGCCCAGCGACACGAACTTGTTCGTCCCGACGATGCGGTAGACGAAGTTCGAACGCCCCTGGATCATGCCCTGGTTGACGAGTTTCTTGAAAGGCTCCTCCTCGCACACGACTCCCAGGTCGTAGAGGAACATGTTCCAGAAGCGCGAGTACATCAGGTGGCCCGTGGCGTGCTCGATGCCGCCCACGTAGAGGTCCACCGAACGCCAGTACTCGTCCGCCTCGCGGCTCACGAGCGCCTTGTCGTTGTGCGGGTCCATGTAGCGGAGGTAGTAGGCCGACGAGCCGGCGAATCCGGGCATCGTGGAGTATTCGTAGGGATACCCCTCGGGCGTCGCCCAGCCTTTCACGCGGGCCAGGGGCGGTTCGCCCTGCTCCGTGGGGCCGAAATTCTCGATCGGCGGCAGTTCCAGCGGCAGTTTGTCTTCCGAAAGCGGGTAGGCCGTGTCGTCCTTGTAGTAGATCGGGAAGGGCTCGCCCCAGTAGCGCTGACGGGAGAAAATGGCGTCGCGCAGGCGGTAGTTGACGAGCTTTTTGCCCAGTCCGCGTCGCTCGACTTCGGCGAACATCACCTGAATCGCCTCCTTTACATCCATCCCGTCGAGGAAATCCGAGTTGATCAGTTTGCCCGACTTGGCGTCGTACGACTCCTGCTCGATGTCGCCGCCCTCGACCACCGGGACGATCTCCAGCCCGAAGTGGCGGGCGAAAGCCCAGTCGCGCGAATCGTGTGCCGGGACGGCCATGATGGCGCCCGTTCCGTAGCCCGCCAGCACATAGTCCGAGATGTAGATCGGAATGGCTTTTTTCGTGAAGGGGTTGATCGCATACGACCCTGTGAATGCGCCGCTTACGCGCTTCGTATCGGCGATGCGCTCGCGTTCGGAACGCTTGCGGGTCTGGCAGATGTACTCCTCGACGGCGGCCTGGTTTTCGGGCGTCGTCAGCTCGCCGACCCACTCGTGCTCGGGGGCGATGACCATGAACGTCACGCCGAAGATCGTGTCGGGTCGGGTGGTGAAGATTTCGAGTTTCTTCGCCGAGTCCTGGATGTCGAAGAAGACCTGGGCGCCCTCGGAACGTCCGATCCAGTTGCGCTGGATCTCCTTGAGCGAGTCGCTCCACTCGAGTCTGTCCAGTCCGTCGAGCATCCGCTGGGCGTAGGCCGTCACGCGCAGGAGCCATTGTTTCATGCGCTTCTGCTCGACCGGATAGCCGCCGCGGACCGAAAGTCCGTCGTGCACTTCGTCGTTGGCCAGCACGGTCCCCAGCTTCGGACACCAGTTGACCATCGTGTCGGCGCGGAACGCCAGACGGTAGTTCTGGAGAATCCGCTCCTTCTCGGGTTCGCTTTTGGACTTCCATTCGGCGGCCGTGAAGCGCATCTCGGTCGTGCAGGCCGCATCGACGCCCTCGGTGCCGTTCTTCTCGAAGGCTGCGACGAGCTCCGCGACGGGGCGCGCCTGCTGCTTCGAACGGTCGTACCAATGGGAGAACATTTCGAGGAACGCCCACTGCGTCCACTTGTAGTAGCCGGGGTCGCACGTGCGCACCTCGCGGTCCCAGTCGAACGAGAAGCCGATCTTGTCCAGCTGCTCGCGGTAGCGGGCGATGTTCTGTTCGGTCGTCACGGCCGGGTGCTGGCCCGTCTGGATGGCGTATTGCTCGGCGGGCAGGCCGAAAGCATCGTACCCCATCGGATGCAGGACGTTGAAACCCTTCAGCCGTTTGTAACGCGAGTAGATGTCCGAGGCGATGTAGCCCAGCGGGTGTCCGACGTGCAGGCCCGCGCCCGACGGATAGGGGAACATGTCCAGCACGTAGAATTTGGGCCGCGAGGGGGCCGTCTCCACCTTGTAGGTCTTGTCCGCCCGCCAGCGGTTTTGCCATTTGGCCTCGATCTCCTTGAAATTGTACTCCATATCTCCTCTAAGGATTTTGTTTTGTCGTTGTTTGACCGTTTTTGATTCTGTCTCTTTCTATAACCCGGCTCTTAGCCGGGGCAAAAATAGCAAAAGTTTTCCGATTTGTCATTCTTCGGGACGCGGAATGGCGCATAAACGCGCATTAAAGGGTGCGGACTGCCGCGCAAGTCGCAAGCCTCCACGGCGAACGCCGCGGAGGCTTGCACCGCCGTCGGGGCACGGCGTATGGCGTTGATGGTAAAAAGGTTGTTGATTTTTGTATAAGCTAAATGATATGTCACGTGAAAAATCATAAGCAAAAAGAATGAACAACGGTGCAAAATCCTGTAAAATCGCGAAAAAAGATGCTCTTATATATTGTATTTCCGAAAAAATGCGTACCTTTGCAGTCCATTTTGGACAATGGAGATAGATTTTTTTAACAATTAAAGGACAGTTTAAGCAATGCCAACTATTCAACAGTTAGTGAGAAACGGCCGCATGACGCTGGAGGACAAGTCGAAGTCTCCCGCACTGGCCGCGTGTCCGCAGCGCCGGGGCGTATGTACGCGTGTGTACACCACGACCCCGAAAAAGCCGAACTCGGCTATGCGTAAGGTCGCACGTGTGAGATTGACCAACGGCAAGGAGGTCAACGCCTACATCCCCGGCGAAGGCCACAACCTGCAGGAGCACTCCATCGTGCTCGTCCGCGGCGGTCGTGTGAAGGACCTCCCCGGTGTACGTTATCACCTGGTGCGCGGTGCGCTCGACTCGGCAGGCGTCGACGGACGTCGTCAGCGTCGTTCGAAGTACGGTGCCAAACGCCCCAAGGCAGGCAAGTAGTCAAGAGAAATTTTTTTAACGAAGAACATTTTTAATAGCAATGAGAAAAGCTAAGCCAAAAAAGCGAATTCTACTTCCGGATCCGAAGTTCGGAGACGTGGCTGTGACCCGTTTCGTGAACAACCTCATGCTGGATGGTAAGAAGAGTATTGCCTACACGATTTTCTACGATGCGTTGGATATCGTCGGCAAGAAGATGAAGGATGCTGATAAATCTCCCCTGGAAGTCTGGAAACAGGCTCTGGAGAACATCACACCCCAAGTCGAAGTGAAATCGAAGCGTATCGGCGGTGCGACGTTCCAGGTTCCTATGGAGGTTCGTCCGGAGCGCAAGATTTCTATTTCCATGAAAAACCTTGTCCTCTATTCCCGCAAGCGCGCCGGCAAGACGATGGCAGACAAGCTTTCAGCCGAGATACTGGATGCCTTCAACCAGCAGGGTGCCGCCTTCAAGCGTAAGGAGGAGATGCACCGCATGGCCGAGGCCAACAAGGCATTCGCACACTTCAGATTCTAAAAGAGAGGATTGACAGATGGCAACCAGAGATCTAAAATATACTCGCAACATCGGCATCATGGCCCACATCGATGCCGGTAAGACCACTACATCCGAGCGAATCCTTTTCTACACGGGCAAGACCCACAAGATCGGTGAAACGCACGAAGGCGCAGCCGTAATGGACTGGATGGTCCAGGAGCAGGAGCGCGGTATCACGATCACCTCGGCCGCAACGACCGCTTTCTGGAACTACATGGGCAACCAGTATCAGATCAACCTGATCGATACCCCGGGACACGTCGACTTCACGGTCGAGGTGGAGCGTTCGCTGCGCGTGCTGGACGGCGCTATCGCCACGTTCTGCGCCGTGGGCGGCGTCGAGCCCCAGTCGGAGACGGTATGGCGTCAGGCCGACAAGTACAACGTTCCCCGTCTCGGCTACGTCAACAAGATGGACCGCACGGGCGCCGACTTCCTGTCGGTGTGCGCACAGATCAAGGAGCACTTCGGGGCTACGGCCCTGCCGGTCGTCCTGCCCATCGGTGCCGAGGACAAGTTCGAAGGTCTGGTAGACCTTATATATAATAATGCTATCTATTACTACGACGACAAGACCGTCCGCGACAACTTCGAGTTGAAGGAGATTCCCGAGTCGATGAAGGCCGAGGCTGCCGAGTGGCGTGCTAAGCTCATCGAGGAGGTCGCCGCCACCGACGACGCGCTGATGGAGAAGTTCTTCGAGGACCCCGATTCGATCACGGCCGACGAGCTGCTCGCAGCGATCCGCAAGGCCACGATCTCGATGCAGATCGTGCCGATGCTCTGCGGTTCGTCCTTCCACAACAAGGGTGTGCAGAAGCTGCTCGACTATGTGATGGCATTCCTCCCCTCGCCGCTGGACCTGCCCCCCGTTACGGGCACCAACCCCAAGACCGAGCAGGAAGAGGTGCGCCACGCTTCGGAGGACGATCCGTTCTGCGGACTGGCGTTCAAGATCGCTACCGACCCGTTCGTAGGCCGTCTGGCTTTCGTGCGCGTCTACTCGGGTAAGCTCGATGCAGGTTCCTACATCCTGGATACCCGCAGCGGCAAACGCGAGCGCATCAGCCGTATCTACCAGATGCACGCCAACAAGCAGAACCCGATGGAGACCGTCGGCGCCGGCGACATCTGCGCTGCCGTAGGTTTCAAGGAGATCCGCACGGGCGACACGCTCTGCGCCGAGAATGCACCGATCGTGCTGGAGCAGATGACCTTCCCCGAGCCGGTGATCGGTCTGGCCGTAGAGCCCAAGACCCAGAAGGACCTCGACAAACTCGGCATCGCTCTGGGCAAGCTGGCTGAGGAAGACCCCACCTTCACGGTTCACACCGACGAGGATTCGGGTCAGACGGTCATCAGCGGTATGGGTGAGCTCCACCTCGACATCATCGTCGACCGTCTGCGCCGCGAGTTCGGCGTGGAGATCAACCAGGGTGCCCCGCAGGTGAACTACAAGGAGTCGCTCACCCAGACGGTTCAGCACCGCGAGGTCTTCAAGAAGCAGACCGGCGGCCGCGGTAAGTTCGCCGACATCATCTTCGAGATCGGTCCCGCCGAGGACGGCAAGCTGGGCCTTACGTTCGTAGACCAGGTGAAGGGCGGCAACATTCCCAAGGAGTTCATTCCTTCGGTTCAGAAGGGCTTCGAGTCGGCTATGGCCAACGGTGCGCTGGCCGGCTATCCGATGGACTCGATGAAGATCACGCTGCTCGACGGTTCGTTCCACCCGGTGGACTCCGACCAGCTGTCGTTCGAAATCGCTGCCCGCAACGGTTACCGTGCTGCCGCTCCCAAGGCCGGTTCGGTGATTCTGGAACCCGTGATGTCCGTGGAGGTCGTCACCCCCGAGGAGAACATGGGCGACATCATCGGCGACCTGAACAAGCGCCGCGGCCAGATCACCGGCATGGAGACGAAAGGCACCGCCCGCGTGGTGAAGGCCAAGGTTCCCCTGTCGGAGATGTTCGGCTATGTGACCGTGCTGCGTACGATCTCGTCGGGCCGCGCCACTTCGTCCATGGAGTTCTCGCACTTCGAGGAGGTTCCTGCCAACCTGGCTAAGGAGATCATCGAGAAGGCGAGTGGTAAACGTAAGGAAATAGAATAAGCAAACAATATGAACCAGAAGATTAGAATCAAGTTAAAGTCATTCGATCACAATCTCGTGGACAAGTCGGCCGAGAAGATTGTGAAGACTGTGAAGAGCACGGGCGCCGTCGTGAGCGGCCCGGTGCCCCTTCCTACGCACAAGCAGATTTTTACGGTCAACCGCTCGACTTTCGTCAACAAGAAAGCCCGCGAGCAGTTCCAGCTCTGCACTTTCAAGCGTATCCTCGATATCTACTCGTCGACGCCCAAGATGATCGACGCGCTGATGAAGCTCGAGCTTCCCTCAGGCGTCGAGGTCGAGATCAAGGTGTGATAGCTTGAACGATGTCCTGCCGGCCTCCGGAATGCCGTTTACGGCATTCCGGACCGGGAGCCGTCGGGACGCAAACGCAACATCACTTTACACTATTTTATAACAAACAATTGACAACAAATGTCAGGACTTATTGGAAAGAAAATCGGAATGACTTCCGTTTACAGTGCCGAGGGTAAGAACATACCATGCACTGTCATTGAGGCTGGTCCGTGCGTTGTTACGCAAATCAAAACCGTCGAGAAGGATACCTACGAGGCGGTTCAGGTTGCCTATGACGAAAAAAGTGAAAAGCACACCAGCAGCAGTTTGTTAGGTCACTTCAAGAAAGCCGGCACCACCCCCAAACGCAAGATGGCGGAATTCAAGGGCATGCCCGAAGTGGCACTCGGCGACACGCTGACCGTGGAGCTCTTCTCGGAAGAGGACTGGGTCGACGTGACCGGGATCTCGAAAGGTAAAGGCTTCCAGGGCGTCGTGAAACGTCACGGCTTCGGCGGCGTAGGCGGCCAGACCCACGGCCAGCACAACCGTGCGCGCAAGCCGGGTTCGCTGGGTGCGTCGTCCTATCCTTCGCGCGTCTTCAAGGGCAAACGTCTGCCCGGCCGGATGGGCGGTGAGCAGGTTAAGGTGCTTAACCTGAAAGTTTTGAAGGTAATTCCCGAAAACAACCTGATCCTCGTGAAAGGTTCGATTCCGGGAGCTAAAGGTGCTTATTTAACGATTGAAAAGTAGTATGGAATTAGCTGTTTTGAATACACAAGGAAAAGAAACGGGTCGCAAGGTAGTTCTTTCGGACGCCGTTTTCGGAGTAGAGGCTAATGACCACGCTATCTACCTCGACGTGAAGCAGTACCTCGCCGACCAGCGTCAGGGTACGCACAAGTCGAAGCAACGCAACGAAGTTGCCGGCTCGACCCGCAAACTCAAACGCCAGAAAGGCACCGGAGGTGCGCGTGCGGGCAGCATCAAGTCGCCCCTGTTCCCGGGCGGCGGCCGCGTATTCGGTCCCCAGCCCCGCGATTACAGCTTCAAACTCAACAAGAAGCTCAAGCAGCTGGCTCGCCGCAGCGCGCTGACCTACAAGGCTCAGGCCGGTGCCATCAGCATCGTCGAGGCCATCTCGATGGAGGCTCCCAAGACCAAGTCGGTAGCTGCGCTGGCCGAGGCGCTGAAGGTCGACGACAAGAAGGTCCTGCTCGTCCTTCCGGAATCGAACGTGAACCTGCAGCTGTCGTGCCGCAACCTTACCTACGTGAAGCCCGTGCTGGCTCAGAACGTCTGCACCTACGACGTGATGAACGCATCGGCCATCGTGATGGTGGAGGGCGCCGAGAATGTATTGAATACGATGTTAGCTTAAAAACGCAAGTTACAATGAACATTATTATTAAGCCGGTTTTGACCGAAAAAATGACGATTCAGGGCGATAAGTTGAATCGCTACGGTTTTATCGTTGACGTAAGGGCTAACAAGCTGCAGATTCGCAATGCCGTAGAGCAGATGTACAACGTCGTCGTTACGGACGTGAACACCGTGAACTACATGGGCAAACTCAAGAGCCGCTATACCAAGGCAGGTCTTCTGGAGGGTCGCGCCAATAACTTCAAGAAGGCTATCGTCACCTTGAAGGATGGAGACAAGATCGATTTTTACAGTAATATCTAACGAAGATGGCAGTAAGAAAATTTAAACCTGTAACCGCAGGTACGAGACATAAGATTATCGGCACGTTCGACGAAATCACGACGAACAAGCCGGAGAAGTCGCTGCTGAGCCCCAAGAAGAGCTCGGGCGGCCGCAACAACGCCGGTAAGATGACGGTTCGCTATATCGGCGGCGGTCACAAGCAGATGTATCGTAATGTCGACTTCAAACGCACGAAGGACGGCATCGCTGCAACCGTAAAATCGATCGAGTACGACCCCAATCGTACCGCCCGCATCGCCCTGCTGGTTTACGCCGACGGTGAGAAAAGCTACATCATCGCACCCAACGGACTCCAGGTCGGCCAGACCGTCATGAGCGGCGCAGGCGTCGCTCCCGAGGTCGGAAACACGCTCTTCCTGAGCGAGATCCCCCTGGGTACGGTCGTGCACAACATTGAACTCTACCCCGGTCAGGGTGCCGCTATGGCGCGTTCGGCCGGTTCCTACGCCCAGCTGCTGGCTCGTGAGGGCAAATTCGCCATCATCAAGCTGCCTTCGGGCGAGACTCGTATGGTACTCGTAACTTGCCGCGCTACGGTGGGTGTCGTGTCGAACGTCGACCACAGCCTCGAGCAGTCCGGCAAGGCAGGACGCGAGCGTTGGCTCGGCCGTCGTCCCCGCAACCGCGGTGTCGTCATGAACCCGGTGGATCACCCGATGGGTGGTGGCGAAGGACGTGCGTCGGGTGGTCACCCGCGTTCGCGCAAGGGTCTGCTTGCCAAGGGTTATAAGACTCGTAACCCGAAGAAGACGACCTCGAAGTTTATTATTTCCAAGAAGAAAAAATAATTAAATAAGAGTACATAATGAGCCGTTCATTAAAAAAAGGACCGTTTATCGACCCCAAGCTCGAGGCGAAGATCGTCGCCCAGGCCGAAGGGAATAAAAAGTCGGTAATCAAGACATGGTCGCGTGCAAGTATGATCTCGCCTGACTTCGTAGGTCAGACGGTAGCCGTCCACAACGGAAACAAGTTCATTCCGGTGTACGTAACTGAGAACATGGTGGGACACAAACTCGGCGAGTTCGCTCCCACCCGCAACTTCCGCGGTCACGCAGGTAACAAGAAAAAATAGGTAGAAAATGGGTGCAAGAAAAGCAAATATGGCCGAGAAAATGAAGGCCGAAAAGAAGCAGAAGGCAATCGCCATCATGCGTGATTGCCCGACCTCTCCCCGTAAGATGCGCCTGGTGGCCGACATCATCCGCGGCGTGGAGATCAACAAGGCACTGGGCATCCTTCGTTACTCGAAGAAGGAGGCGTCGATCCGTATGGAGAAGCTTCTCAAGTCGGCGATCGCCAACTGGGAGGCCAAGAACGAGTCGGAGCGTCTGGAAGACACGAAGCTCTGCGTGAAAGAGGTGTTCGTAGACTGCGGCCGCATGCTGAAGCGTATTCAGGCTGCGCCCCAGGGCCGGGCACACCGTATCCGCAAGCGTTCGAACCACGTAACGATCGTAGTTGACAAAATGGTAACCGTAGAAAACAAGTAATCAGATGGGACAGAAAGTTAATCCGATAGCAAATCGTCTTGGCATCATCCGCGGTTGGGACTCCAATTGGTTCGGAGGCAAGGATTTCTCCGACAAACTCGTCGAAGACGCCAAGATCCGCAAGTATCTGAATGTCCGTCTGGCTAAGGCGAGCATCTCGAAGATCATCATCGAGCGCACGCTGAAACTCGTGACCGTTACGATTTCGACGGCCCGTCCGGGCATCATCATCGGCAAGGGCGGCCAGGAGGTCGACAAACTGAAGGAGGAGCTGAAGAAGCTCACCGGCAAGGAGATCCAGATCAACATCTTCGAGGTGAAGCGCCCCGAGGTGGACGCCGTGATCGTCGGCCAGAACATCGCCCGCCAGCTGGAGGGCCGCGTATCGTTCCGCCGTGCGGTGAAGACCGCCGTGGCTTCGACCATGCGCATGGGCGCCGAGGGTATCAAGATTCAGGTTGCCGGCCGTGTGGGCGGCGCCGAGATGGCCCGCACCGAGACGATCAAGGAGGGACGCATTCCGCTGCATACGTTCCGCGCAGATATCGACTACTGCCTGACGGAGGCGCTTACCAAGGTGGGCATCCTGGGCGTGAAGGTCTGGATCTGCCAGGGCATCGTCTACGGTCAGCGCGACCTGTTCGAGATCGCAGGCGCTTCGGCACAGGCTCCTTCGGGCGACCGCGGTGAGCGCGGCGACCGCCGCGGAGGACGCGGAGACCGTGGCGACCGTCGCGGGGGACGCGGCGATCGTGGCGACCGCCGCGGACGCGGAGACCGCCGCAACAACAATCAGTAGTAAGTAGGACCTTTTTAAAGCAGAACTAACATGTTACAGCCGAAAAAGACCAAATTTAGAAGAATGCAGAAAGGCCGTATGAAAGGTATCGCTCAGAGAGGAAACCAGCTTGCATACGGATCGTTCGCAATCAAGGCACTTGAATCGACCTGGATCACGGGTCGTCAGATAGAGGCGGCCCGTCAGGCCATTACGCGTTACATGAAGCGTGAAGGTCAGCTGTGGATTCGCATCTTCCCCGACAAACCCATCACGAAGAAGCCCGCCGAGGTACGTATGGGTAAGGGTAAGGGTAATCCCGAAGGTTTCGTGGCGCCCGTTACTCCCGGACGCATCCTCTTCGAGGCCGAAGGCGTGCCCCTGGAAGTGGCTCAGGAGGCCCTGCGCCTGGGAGCCCAGAAGCTGCCCATCACCACCAAGTTTATCGTAAGACGCGACTACGTCGAAACCACAATTTAAGGGAACGCAAAATGAAAAGTGCAGAAATCAAGGATATTTCGATCAAGGACCTGCAGGAACGCATCGAGACCGAAAAGGCCCAGCTCGGGAAGTTGAAGGTGCAGCACGCAGTGTCCCCTATCGAGAACCCGTCGATCATCAAGAAGAACCGCAGAGATATAGCTCGCATGCTGACCATTCTGCGTCAAAAAAACGCCAAATAAGCAACAACTATGGAAAGAAATCTTAGAAAAGAGCGTATCGGTGTGGTTGTCAGCAACAAGATGGAGAAGACCATTGTGGTTGCAGTAGCACGTAAGGTGAAGCATCCTATCTACGGCAAGTTCGTGAACAAGACGACGAAATTCGTCGCCGAGTCGCTCGACGAGACCTGCAAGGAGGGCGATACCGTGCGCATCATGGAAACCCGCCCGCTGAGCAAGACCAAGCGTTGGAGATTAGTACAAATCATTGAAAGAGCTAAGTAGTTATGATACAACAGGAAAGTAGACTCGTAGTAGCTGATAACAGCGGTGCGAAGGAGGTCCTCTGCATCCGGGTGCTCGGCGGCACGAAGCGTCGCTACGCATCCATCGGCGACAAGATCGTGGTGGCCGTGAAGAGCGCGACCCCCTCGGGCGATGTCAAGAAGGGCGCCGTATCGAAGGCGGTCGTCGTGAGAACCACGAAGGAAATCAGGCGTGCAAACGGTTCGTACATTCGTTTCGACGACAACGCCGTGGTGCTGCTTAACAACCAGGGTGAAATGCGCGGTACTCGTATATTCGGCCCCGTAGCTCGCGAGCTGCGCGACCAGTATATGAAGATTATCTCCCTCGCACCCGAAGTATTGTAATCATAAAAACAATTTCGGATATGTCAGTGAAATTACATATTAAGAAAGGGGACCAGGTTCAGGTCATCGCCGGCGACGGCAAGGGCCAGACGGGTAAAGTACTGAAGGTGGAGGTTTCGAAGCAGCGTGCCATCGTCGAGGGCGTGAACCTCTGCAAGAAGGCCACCAAGCCCAATGCGCAGAACCCCCAGGGCGGCATCATCGAAAAAGAGGCTCCGATCCACGTTTCGAACCTGATGCTCATCGACCCCAAGTCGGGAAAACCCACCAAGGTCGGCCGCAAGCTCAATGCAAAAGGTAAATTAGTTCGTTTCGCTAAAAAGTCAGGGGAGGAGATCAAATAATGGGATACGTACCTACACTCAAGACACAGTATAAGGAGCAGATCAAGCCGGCCCTTATGAAGGAGTTCGGTTACTCGAGCATTATGCAGTGCCCGAAGCTCGTCAAGATCGTCATCAACCAGGGTATGGGCCAGGCCGTCGCCGACAAGAAACTCATCGACGTGGCTGAAGCCGAGCTGACGACGATCACCGGCCAGAAGGCCGTTCAGACCCGTTCGCGCAAGGACATCTCCAACTTCAAGCTGCGCAAGGGCATGCCTATCGGCGTGCGCGTGACGCTGCGCGATACGAAGATGTACGAGTTCCTGGAGCGTCTGATCGCCGTGGCGCTTCCCCGCATCCGCGACTTCAAGGGAATCAACGAGAAGTTCGACGGCCAGGGCAACTACACCCTGGGCATCACCGAGCAGATCATCTTCCCGGAGATCGACATCGACAAGATCACCAAGATCTTCGGCATGGAGATTACGTTCGTAACGACGGCCAAGAGCGACGAAGAGGCTTTCGCCCTGCTCCGCGAGTTCGGCCTTCCTTTCAAAAACGCTAAAAAGAACAACTAAGCTATGGCAAAAGAATCGATGAAAGCCCGCGAGGTGAAGCGTGCGAAGCTTGCAAACCGCTATGCTCACAAGCGCGAGGAGATCGCTGCCAAGGTGAAGAGCGGTGAGATGGACCACGAGGAGGCATGGCAGGCACTTTCGAAGCTGCCCCGCAACTCGAATCCGATCCGTCAGCACAACCGCTGCAAGATCACCGGCCGTCCCAAAGGCTACATCCGCCTGTTCGGCATCAGCCGTATCCAGTTCCGTGAGATGGCCTCGAAGGGCCTGATCCCGGGCGTTACGAAGGCAAGCTGGTAATTATTCTTACACCTGCGGCCAACACAGGCCGCAGGTGTAAGAATTAATTCATAATTAAGAATTCATAATTCAAAATTGTGGGTTTTTAATTCAGAGGATTTATATTCTGAGGGTGAATAGCCCGGAGAATCGTTTAATTGAGAATTCTCAATTGTGAATTCTGAATTTCGATTCCAGAGGAATTGAATCCGATAGGGGTGTACGACCCGAGTAGAAACGTCACAGTATCGGGGAAAGTGCCGCTGCAAGCGGTAACTTCCCGATATGTGGGGCGTAGCGAGGGGTTGGACACTGGGTTACAAATTTCTCGGACCGAGAAGCCGGAGGGCCGGAACCGGAACCGCAACGTGCGGCGAGGGGGTGGCCCGGAGGGTTGACGCAGGACGGTCGCTGGACCGTGGCTGCGGATGACCGGAGGTTTTTGCGAAACCGTTGGAGGTGACCGGGGCGGACTGCGGAGGCGGGACGCCCGGGTGATTTCCGGAGGGGCCGTCGGTTGCTGAACGGGAGTTTTGTGCGGATATATGTTAGCAACAGGATGCGTGCTAACATTGTCTGTATTCCGGAGGCAACGGCAAAATCGCTAAAAATCAGGCGGTAATCTTGGCCGTTTGAGAAATAATGCGTATATTTGCGCGCTTTGCGCCCTCGTGTGCGTATGCGAACGCGGGTGGCAGGAAAAGGGCCGGAAGGGGATTGACGGACGTCAAGAAGCTGAAAGCCAAATGTTTGAATGAACAAGGGTTGTTTGAATATGTAGTGCAGGCACGGGAAATTTGCCCGGTGCGTTCCGATGATTTCGGGACCTTGCCATAAAGTCCCCTCCGGGGAGGGGATTTGAGGGAGGGCCAGACTGTAAACGCAGCCGCAGGCTGCGAATACGCCGATCCGGGTCGCGGAAACCTGTGTGAAATATCAAAGGCTCGACTAATTAACTAACTTTTAATTTTTAATTTCTATTCGTTATGACTGATCCTATTGCGGACTTTCTGACCAGAATTAGAAACGCGGTGAAAGCCAACCACAAGGTGGTTGAAGCTCCCGGTTCAAAAATTAAGCAGGAGATGACCAAGATCCTCTACGAGCAGGGTTACATTCTCGCTTACAAATTCGACAAGGACGAGAAGGGCCACCCGTCGATCAAAATCGCTCTGAAGTGGGACGCCGCCACCAAGACCAACGCCATCAAGGACCTCAAGCGCGTCAGCCGCCCGGGTCTGCGTCAGTATGCGTCGGTGTCGGACATGCCCCGCGTGCTGAACGGTCTGGGCATCGCCATCGTATCGACCTCGAAAGGCATCATGACCGACGCCCAGGCCCGCAAGGAGAACGTGGGCGGCGAGGTGCTGTGCTACATCTACTAATCGCAAATCATTAAAGAACAACGCAATGTCAAGAATTGGTAAATTACCTGTAAACCTGCCTGCCGGCGTTACCGTAGAGGTATCGGCCGACAATACGGTAAGCGTGAAAGGGCCACTCGGGACGCTGAGCCAGAAAGTTGACTCGGACATCAAGGTAGAGGTCGGCACGCACACGGACGTTCACACGGGCAACGAAGTTCCCGCCGTGCTGGTGAGCCGTCCCACCAACCAGCCCCGCCACCGCTCGATGCACGGTCTGTACCGTGCGCTGATCAACAACATGGTCGTCGGCGTGTCGAAGGGTTATGAGATCAAACAGGAACTCGTGGGCGTCGGCTTCAAGGCCGAAGTCAAGGGCCAGGTGCTCGAAATGAGCCTCGGCTATTCGCACGACACGCATTTCCTGCTGCCCAAGGAGGTGACCGCTACGGCCGTTACCGAGAAGAAGGGCAACCCCATCGTAACGTTCAAGTCGATTGACAAGCAGCTTATCGGCCAGGTTGCCGCCAAGCTCCGTTCGCTGCGCAAGCCGGAGCCGTACAAGGGCAAGGGTATCAAGTTCGTAGGCGAGCAGATCCGTCGCAAGGCCGGTAAATCAGCAGGTGCTAAATAGTAAATAGTCTGAAGTTATGTCACTGAACAAGATAGAAAGAAGAGAGAGGATCAAGATGCGTATCCGCAAGATCGTGAGCGGAACGCCCGCACAGCCTCGCATGACTGTATATCGTAGCAACAAGCAGATCTACGTGCAGTTCATTGATGATCTCGCCGGTGTAACCCTCGCTACGGCATCCTCGCTGGACAAGGAGGTCGCCGAAGCCGCCGCCGGAAAGAACAAGTGCGAAGTAGCCGCCCTGGTGGGCAAGCTGGCCGCCGAGCGCGCCGTCGCCAAAGGCATCTCGGCCGTCGCTTTCGACCGTAACGGTTACCTGTATCACGGAAGAGTTAAACAGCTGGCCGAAGCAGCACGCGAAGGCGGACTTAAATTCTAAGCGATTATGTCAAATACCAACATAAAGAAAGTACGCACGAGCGACCTCGAACTCAAGGACCGTCTCGTCAGCATCCAGCGTGTTACCAAGGTTACGAAGGGTGGTCGCACGTTCAGTTTTTCGGCCATCGTCGTCGTGGGCAACGAGGACGGCGTGGTAGGCTACGGCCTGGGCAAGGCTTCGGAGGTGCAGTCGGCCATCGCCAAGGGCGTGGAGGATGCCAAGAAGAACCTCATCAAGATCCCGGTGATCAACGGTACGATCCCCCACAAGCAGGAAGCGCGTTTCAGCGGTTCGCTGGTGATGATTCGTCCGGCCGCTCCCGGTACGGGTATCATCGCCGGCGGTGCCATGCGTGCCGTGCTGGAGTCGGTGGGTATCAAGAACGTGCTTGCCAAGAGCAAGGGTTCGTCGAACCCCCACAACCTGGTGAAGGCAACCATCGCTGCACTCTGCGAACTGCGCGACGCCCACAGCATCGCCCGCCTGCGCGGTATCTCGATGGACAAGGTGTTTAACGGTTAATTCTCAAGAAGAACATGGCAAGATTGAAAATCACCCAGGTCAAAAGCCGCATCGGCTCTACGACGCGCCAGTGCCGGAATCTCGACGCACTGGGTCTGAAGAGGATCAATGCGAGCGTCGAGCACGACGACTCGGTTATCATCAAGGGTATGATCGAGCGCGTGAAGCACCTCGTCAAGGTCGAGGAGGTTGCGGCGCCCGCTAAGAAGGCGGCTCCCAAGGCCAAAAAGGCCGAGGTGAAGGAAGAGGCCGCTCAGCCCGCAGAATAAGTTTAACTGCTAACGGATTATTTTAAGAATGGAACTCAATAATCTCAAACCCGCAAAGGGTTCAACGCACCACGACAAGCGAATCGGCCGCGGTGCAGGTTCGGGTCACGGTGGCACCGCCACCCGTGGACACAAGGGTGCACAGTCGCGTTCGGGTTACTCGCGCAAGCTCGGCTTCGAGGGTGGCCAGATGCCGCTGCAGCGTCGCGTTCCCAAGTTCGGGTTCACCAACCTGAAGCGGGTTGAATTCAAGGCGATCAACCTCTCGACGCTCGAGGAGCTGGCCGCCAAGAAGTCGCTCACGGAGGTTACGGTGGATACGCTCGTGACCGCAGGTTTCGTCTCGTCGAACGACAAGGTGAAGATCCTGGGCAACGGCACGATCTCGAAGGCGCTCGCTGTCAAGGCTCACGCGTTCTCGAAGAGCGCCGAGGCAGCCATCACGGCCGCCGGCGGCAGCGTCGAAAAACTGTAAGCAACCTTAGAACCCAAAAATTATGAATCAGTATCTCGTTGTTGGTATCGTCTTTTTGGTGGTAATCGCTCTTTTGGCGACCAACAAGAAATTGGTAGAAACGCTCAAGAACATCTACAAGATCGAGGAGCTGCGCAAACGTGTGATCTACACGATCGGGCTGCTGCTGGTCTTCCGCTTGGGCAGTTTCGTCGTGATTCCGGGCATCAACCCCAACGCCCTGGGCGAGGGTTCGGCGTATGCCAGCCAGCTGGAGGGCAACGGACTTCTGGGTCTGTTGAACGTCTTCTCGGGCGGCGCTTTCGGCAACGCCTCGATCCTGGCGCTCGGAGTCATGCCGTATATCACCGCCTCGATCATCATCCAGCTGATGGGCATGATGATTCCGTATTTCCAGAAAATGCAGAAGGAGGGTGAGAGCGGCCGCCGCAAGATGAACCAGTGGACGCGGTTCCTGACGATCGGCGTCCTGCTGCTGCAGGGCCCGGCGTATATCGCCAACCTGTACCATCAGGTTCCCTCCGCTTTCGTCTACGGCAATTCGTTCGGCTTCGTTGCCTATGCGACGACGATCCTGATCGCCGGTACCATGTTCATCATGTGGCTGGGCGAGAAGATCACCGACAAGGGTATCGGTAACGGTATCTCGCTGATTATCATGATCGGTATCGTGGCCCGTCTTCCCCACGCGCTGTTGGCCGAGGTCAACGCCCGTTTCCAGACGGCCACCGGCAGCGCCATCATGCTGATCCTCGAGCTGATCCTGCTGTTCCTTGTCTTCATGGCAACGATCGCCCTGGTACAGGCAGTCCGCAAGGTGCCTGTGCAGTATGCAAAGCGTATCGTCGGAAACAAACAGTACGGGGGTGTGCGTCAGTACATCCCGCTGAAGATGAATGCTGCGAATGTGATGCCTATCATCTTCGCGCAGGCTCTGATGTTTATTCCGGCGCTGTTCTCCGGTACGGCCTTCGCGGCTGCCTTCAGCTCGATGACCGGTTTCTGGTACAACTTCACGCTTGCAGTGCTGGTAATCGCTTTCACCTACTTCTACACGGCGATTATCATCAATCCTCAAATGATGGCCGATGACATGAAGCGAAACGGCGGCTTTATCCCGGGAGTGAAACCGGGTAAGCAGACCGTGAACTACATCGACACCATCATGACGCGTATCACGCTTCCGGGTTCGATCTTCCTGGCGATCGTGGCAATCCTGCCCGCGCTGGCGATGAAGTTCCTGGGCATCCAGCAGGCGTTCGCCTACTTCTACGGAGGTACGTCGCTGCTGATCATGGTGGGCGTGGTGCTCGACACTCTGAAGCAGATCGAGAGCTACCTGCTGATGCGCCACTACGACGGTCTGATGAAGACCGGCCGCATTCAGGGTCGTCATTAGGAGTTTTTCCGAAGAGTTCTTAAGCGAAGAGAATGATATATATCAAGACAGACGAGGAGATAGAGCTGCTCCGCGAGAACAATATCCTGGTGTCTGAGACACTGGCGGAGGTGGGTCGCCACAGCCGTCCGGGTGTCACCACCAAGGAGTTGGATTCGATTGCCGAGGATTTCATCCGCGCGCACGGAGCAGTTCCTGCCTTCCTCGGGTATCAGGGCTTTCCCGCTTCGTTGTGTATATCGGTTAACGAACAGGTAGTTCACGGTATCCCATCCTCGAAATGCGTCCTCAAAGAGGGCGATATCGTTTCGGTCGATTGCGGTACGTTTATGAAGGGGTTTGTTGGTGATTCGGCATATACGTTTGCCGTCGGAGAGGTTGCCGCGGAAGTAAGGCAGCTGATGGAGGTCACCAAAGAGGCTCTTTATAAAGGTACGGCGCAGGCCAAGGCCGGCAATCGCGTAGGCGACGTGTCGGCGGCCGTGCAGGAGCACGCCGAGCGTTTCGGCTACGGCGTGGTGCGCGAATTGGAGGGACACGGATTGGGTCGCAGAATGCACGAAGACCCCGGTGTTCCCAATTACGGCGCACGCGGCAGAGGGCCATTGCTCAGGGAGGGCATGGTCATCTGCATCGAACCCATGATCAACATGGGGACCAAAGCGGTGGTTTTCGAGCAGGATGGCTGGACGGTCCGCACACGGGACCGCAAACCGGCGGCGCACTATGAGTTCGCCGTTGCGGTTCGCAAATCGGGTCCCGACGTACTGACGGACTTCAGTATCATTGAACAGGCAATAAACAACTGAGACTCTATGGCAAAACAAGCTGCTATTGAACGGGACGGGACGATCATCGAGGCGCTGTCCAACGCGATGTTCCGCGTCGAGCTGGACAACGGCCACGTGCTCACGGCCCATATCTCGGGGAAGATGCGCATGCACTACATCAAGATCCTTCCCGGAGATAAAGTAAAAGTGGAGATGACGCCCTACGACCTTACGAAGGGACGTATATCTTTCCGGTACAAATAATTAGATTGCTTGAAAATCATGAAAGTAAAAGCATCCATCAAGAAGAGAAGCGAGGATTGCAAGATTGTGAAGCGTAAAGGCAAACTTTACGTCATTTGCAAGAAGAATCCCAAGTTCAAAATGCGCCAGGGTTAGTTAAACACGTTAAAAAAGAGAAGAATTCAATATGGCACGTATAGTCGGTGTAGATTTACCGAAAAACAAAAGAGGCGAGATCGGCCTGACCTATATCTACGGCATCGGTCGCTCGACGGCTCGCAAAATTCTCGAGACAGCTGGCATCAGCTACGATCTCAAAGTACAGGACTGGTCGGACGACCAGGTCGGTGCGATCCGTTCGACGATCGCCGACATGGGCATCAAGGTCGAGGGCGAATGCCGTTCGATGGTCCAGATGAACATCAAGCGCCTGATGGATATCGGCTGCTACCGCGGCATCCGTCACCGTCTGGGGCTTCCGGTCCGCGGTCAGTCGACCAAGAACAACGCGCGCACCCGCAAGGGCCGCAAGAAGACCGTCGCAAACAAGAAAAAGGCAACGAAGTAATCTTTAGAGAATTATGGCAAAGAAAACTGGAACAGTTAAGAAAAAGGTTGTCAAGGTCGGTGCCCTGGGTAACGTCTATGTGCACTCCACTTTCAACAACGTGATCATCACCATCACCAACGAGGTGGGTGACGTCATCAGCTGGTCGTCGGCCGGCAAGATGGGCTTCCGCGGTTCGAAGAAGAATACTCCGTATGCAGCACAGACCGCATCGCAGGATTGCGCGAAGGTGGCTTACGACATGGGGCTGCGCAAGGTGAAGGTCTATGTCAAGGGTCCGGGTGCCGGCCGCGAGTCGGCCGTGCGCACCATCCACGGCGCAGGTATCGAGGTGATGGAGATCATCGACGTTACTCCGCTGCCGCACAACGGTTGCCGTGCTCCTAACCGCCGCCGCGTCTAATTTTCGGTGTGAGGTAAGGAATATTCAACGTTTTTTTAATAAGTTAAGACAATGGGAAAATACATAGGACCTAAATCGAAAATCGCCCGCAAGTTCGGCGAAGCTATCTATGGTGCGGATAAGGTGCTCGAGAAGCGCAATTATCCTCCCGGACAGCACGGTCTGGCGCGCAAGCGCAAAAAGGTGTCGGAGTACGGCACGCAGTTGAGCGAGAAGCAGAAGGCCAAATATACCTACGGTCTGCTGGAGAAGCAGTTCTCGCGCACCTACGAGCAGGCTGCCCGCATGGGCGGCATCACGGGTGAGAACCTGCTGAAACTGCTGGAGTGCCGTCTGGACAACGTCGTTTACCGCTTGGGTATCGCCCCGACGCGTGCCGCTGCCCGCCAGCTCGTTTCGCACTGCCATATTTGTGTGAACGGCAACGTCGTGAACATTCCTTCGTACTCGCTGCGTGCGGGTGACGTTGTGTCGGTTCGCGAGAAGTCGAAGAGCCTGGAAGTGATCACGGTATCTCTGTCCGGCTCGTCGAAGAGCCGTTACGCCTGGCTGGAGTGGGACAACGCCTCGATGAGCGGAAAGTTCCTCCAGCGTCCGGAGCGTGAGGAGATTCCCGAGAACATCAAGGAGCAGCTCATCGTCGAGTTGTACTCGAAGTAGTAATCAAACAAATTCACTATTATGGCAATATTAGCATTCCAGAAACCTGAGAAGGTTATTATGCTTGAATCCACTTCATCGTTCGGAAAGTTCGAGTTCCGGCCGTTGGAGCCCGGGTTCGGCCGGACTGTCGGTAACGCTTTACGTCGTATTCTGCTCTCCTCGCTCGAGGGGTATGCCATTACGACCGTCAAGGTAGCCGGTGTCGATCACGAGTTTGCCGCTATCCCCGGTGTGATGGAGGATATGTTGAACATCATCCTCAATCTGAAGCAGGTTCGTTTTATCCGCACAGTCGACAATCAGGATGCAGAAAAGGTATCCATTAACGTTGCGGGTGTGACGGAGCTGACTGCCGGATATATCTCGAATTACCTGTCGTTCTTCAAGGTGCTCAACCCCGACCTGGTGATCTGTCACCTGGCCCCGGGCACCAAGATGCAGATGACGCTCACGATCGGCAAGGGCCGCGGCTATGTGCCCGCGGAGGAGAACGCCCCCGCCGATAGCGAGTTCGGAACGCTTCCGATCGACTCGATCTTCACGCCCATCAAGAACGTGAAGTACTCGATCGAGGACTACCGCGTCGAGCAGAGGACCGACTACGAGAAGCTGAATTTGGAAATTACTACCGACGGGTCGATTCACCCCAAGGAGGCTCTGAAAGAGGCCGCAAAGATTCTTATCCAGCACTTCATGCTCTTCTCCGACGAGAAGATCACCGTCAACATGGAAGACACGAACGGTGCCGAGGAGTTCGATGAGGATGTACTCCACATGCGTCAGCTGCTGAAGACGAAGCTCTCGGATCAGGACCTGAGCGTCCGCGCCCTGAACTGTCTGAAGGCTGCCGACGTGGATACGGTGGGGGATCTCGTGAAGCTGAACCGCAACGACCTGCTGAAGTTCCGCAACTTCGGCAAGAAGTCGCTCACGGAGCTCGACGAGCTGCTGACCTCGCTGAACCTGAAGTTCGGTATGGACGTATCAATCTACAAACTTGACAAAGATTAATTAAATGAGACACAATAAGAATTTCAACCACCTCGGCCGTCAGGCGGGACACCGCAAGGCGATGCTTTCGAACATGGCATCGTCGCTGATCATGCACAAGCGCATCGAGACCACCGTTGCGAAGGCAAAGGCCGTTCGGCAGTTCGTGGAGCCCCTGGTGACCAAGTCGAAGGAGGACACGACCCACTCGCGCCGTGTAGTATTCTCGTACCTGAAGCAGAAGGAGGCCGTTACGGAACTGTTCCGTACGATCGCTCCGAAGATCGCCGAGCGTCCGGGCGGTTACACCCGCATCCTGAAGACCGGCTTCCGTCTGGGCGATGCCGCCGACATGTGCATCATCGAGTTCGTCGACTTCAACGAGGCATATACGCTGGGCATCGCTCCGGCCGCCGCTTCGGAGGCGAAACCCAAGACGCGCCGTTCGCGCAAGCCCGCGGCGAAGAAGACCGACGCCGTAGAGGAGGCTACCGTCGTCGAAGGAGGCGAGGCCAAGAAGGCCGCAGCGCCCAAGAAGGCTGCCGCCCCGAAGAAGCCCGCAGCTCCGAAGGCCGCTTCGGCCAAGGCTGCCGCCCCGAAGGTCGCCAAGAAGACCAATGTAGGCAAGAAAATGTAATTCGTGACAGCGGTGCATTGGCACCGCTTCCGTTGAAATCCGCGGATGGGCGTCAGACCCGTCCGCGGATTTTTCGTGCAGCATCGCGACCGAAGGAGCGGTTTCTGTTTCGCTGCCCCCCCCCGGTCGTGTCCGGTCTTTCCGTTTTCCGGACGGCAACGGCGAAATGAAAAAATCCCCTTTTTTAGGGATATGTCCTATTTTGCTATTCCGAATTAATGTTATATCTTTGCATATCCTCTCCGGTGTCGGATGCCTGCCCGGAGTGTGCGAAAAGACAAATGAATTCCGATCTGCCGGAGCCGTTTTTCCGGCAGGCGGAAATACTCTGAATCTATGAAACTGCGACTTCTGTTGTTGCTGTTGTCTGTGCTGATCTCCCCCCCCCTTGTCCGGGCACAGAATAGCACTTCCAACCCCGGCCGGATAATTACCGGCAATGTCAAAAACGAGAAAGGCGAGTTCATTGTCGGCGCCTCGGTCTACGTGAAATCGACGCCCCGAGTCGGTACTGCGACCGACGCCAAGGGCGAATTCCGCCTGCAGGGGATTCCGTCCGGCAAGCAGACCATTGTTTTCACCTTTATCGGCATGGTTCCCTTCGAGGTGGAGTATGCCAATCAGCGCGATCTGGAAGTCGTGCTCAAAGAGGACGCCACGCAGGTCAGCGAGGTGGTGGTGACGGGCATTTACAGCCGCGACAAGAACAGCTTTGCCGGCTCGGCGACGACCTATACGGGTAAGGAACTGCGGGCCATCGGTACGAAAAACGTCTTTCAGAGCCTCAAGACCCTCGAACCGGCGCTGACGCTGGTCGAGAACCGCGCTTTCGGCTCCGACCCCAACCGGCTGCCCGACCTGGAAATTCGCGGCAAGACCAGCCTTGTGGGCGACCTCACCACCGAATACGACAACACGGCCAACCAGCCGCTCTTCATCCTCGACGGTATCGAGGTGGAGATCGCCCAGATTCAGAACCTGAGCATGGACCGTATCGCCAGTGTCACGGTGCTCAAGGACGCCGCTTCGGCGGCTATCTACGGTTCGAAGGCCTCCAACGGCGTGATCGTCGTCGAGACGGTCAAGCCCGAGCCGGGACAGCTGCGGGTCTCCTATTCGGCCGACTTGCGGTTCGAGTTCCCCGACCTCTCCGACTACAACCTGATGAATGCCGGGGAGAAGCTCCGCTACGAGGTGCTGGCCGGACGCTACGTCGGCGAGGACCAGGATCAGCTGGATGCGCTCTACAACTCGCGGCTGGCCGAGGTGATGCGCGGCGTGGACACCTATTGGCTGTCGGTTCCCCTGCGTTCGGTGCTGAACCATACGCACAGCGTCTATATCGACGGCGGCAGCGAGGCCATGCTCTACGGCGTGGGGCTGAACTACAGCAACCAGAAAGGTATCATGAAGGGCTCCGAAAAGGGGATTACGGGCGGCAACATCAACCTCGTCTACCGCACCGACAAGCTGATCTTTTCGAACGACTTCAGTTTCGATTCCGTGAAGAGCGAGCGCGAGCCGGTCTCCTTTTCGACGTTTGCACAGGCCAATCCCTATTACCGCAAATACAATGAGGACGGGGAGATTCCGGAGTTCCTGGAGCCTTATTCCGTGGCCCGGGAGTTCATCTACAACCCGCTCTACCAGCTCCGCCGCGTGGTCAACACCGACGTGACGAAGGACCTCGGACTGCGCAACAATTTCACGGTCATCTGGCGTCCCGTGACTTCGCTGCAGGTCCGCGGGCGTCTGGCCCTGAACAAAACGATCTCCGAGCGCGAGGCGTTCAAGTCGCCCGCACACGCCGATTTCAACGGCGCGACCTCCAAAGGCTCCTACACGACGGAAAAGACCGACATGATGAGCTACAACGGCGACGTCACCGTCACCTACGGACGGCTCTTCGGCCATCACCAGATCAATGCCGTCGGCGGCTGGAATTTCAGCTCGCGCACGCAGAAGAACACCGGCTACGAGATTTTCGGATTCACGAGCGACCTGCACCAGAATCCCTCGTTCTCCGAGGGTTTCCAGCAGGGCGACAAGCCGAGTTACACCGACCGTATCAGCCGCAGCACGAGTTTCTACGTCAACGGCAACTACTCCTACCGCAACCGCTACCTGTTCGACGCCAGCCTGCGTATGGACGGGTCGTCGGTTTTCGGTTCGGAAAACCTCTTCACGACGACGTGGGCTGTGGGCGTGGGGTGGAACATCCACAACGAGGCGTGGTGCAAGGCCGAATGGCTCGACCTGCTGAAGGTGCGCTTCTCGATCGGCAACCCCGGAAACCAGAATTTCGACGCCTACACGGCTTCGGGCACCTACATCTACAATTCCGCCTACCAGAATCTCTTCGGGACCAGTGCGATCCTCGAAAAGTTCGGCAACCCGAACCTCAAATGGCAGAAAACCATCGACAAGAACCTCGGTCTCGACGTCGACATCCTGGACCGCGTGAAGTTCTCCGTGGATTTCTACCACAAGAACACCGACCCGCTGCTGGCACAGATTCCCGTGCCTCCGTCGCTGGGCACGACGCGCATCTACACCAATTTCGGCGGTCAGATCTCGAAGGGCTTTTCGGGAAGTCTCAACGTGGTGGTCATGAAACGGCAGTACCTGCGCTGGAGCGTGAACGCCTCTTTCAGTCAGAACAACTCGGAGTACCGCAACATCGGCGACAAGCTCGACTTCATGAACGAGAAGGGCAGCGCCACGACCTTCAAGCGGTATTACGACGGCGCCAGTCCCGACGACATCTGGGCCGTGCGGTCGCACGGCATCGACCCCTCCTCGGGGCGCGAGGTCTTCATCCGCAAGGACGGCAGCTATACGTTCAAGTACGACGCCAACGACGAGGCGGTGGTGGGCTCCTCGGCGCCCGCCCTGGAGGGCATCATCGGGACCTCGATCTTCTACAAGGGCTTTTCGGCCAGCGTCAACCTGCGTTACAGCTTCGGTGCCGACGTCTTCGCTTCAGCGCTCTACAACAAGGTGGAGAACATCTCCGAAACGGCGCTCTACTACAACCTCGACCGTCGCGCGCTGCACGACCGCTGGCAGAAACCCGGTGACAGGGCCCGTTTCAAGGCCATCAGCATCGACGACACGACGCCCATGTCCTCGCGCTTCGTGCTCCGGGAGAACTACATCGCCGGCGAGTCGATCTCCGTCGGTTACGAGACCTCGGCCCGCTGGCTGCATGTCGTCGGCGTCCAGGGCGCTTCGTTCCGGTTCTATATGAACGACATCTTCCGCCTGGCCTCCTTCAAGGAGGAGCGCGGTACGGACTATCCCTTTTCGAAAAGTTTCTCGCTGTCGGTCAGCCTGCGTTTCTGATCCGAAAACCGTATGCTTATGAAAATCATCAAACTATATTTCCTGATGGCGCTGGCGTTGTCGTCGGGCGGCTGCAAGGGCTGGCTGACGATCGACTCGTCGGACCGGATCATGGAGAACACCCTGTTCGGGAGCGAGGAGGGGTTCTTCACGGCGCTCAACGGCATCTATGCCGAACTGCCGCAGGCGAGTCTCTACGGCAAGTCGCTCGCGGCCGTCACGTTCGACGTGCAGGCCCAGTATTTCGATACCACGCAGCCGTCGACCCACACGTTCAATACGCTGGGCGCCTATACCGCGGAGGCCCGCAAGACGGCTGTCGCCGACACGTGGGACAAAGCCTATTTCGTCATCGCGAACGTGAACAAGATACTCGAACACTGCGAGAGCGAACGCGAGGTGCTTTCCGACCGCGCCTACCACATCATCCGCGGCGAAATGCTGGGCATGCGGGCGCTGCTGCACTTCGAGGTGCTGCGCATCTTCGGGCCTGTTTTCGGTGAGGCGCCCGCCCGGGTTTCGATTCCCTACCGCACGGGCAGCGAGCTGACCGTCACGCCCCTGCTGCCTGCGAACGAGGTGGCCGAAAAGATCGCCGGAGATTTCACCGACGCGCTCTCGGAGCTTGCCGAATGGGACCCCGTGCGTACCGAAGGACGGCTGAACGGCGATGCGGCAGGCGGTTCGGTGCGTTACCGGAGCCGGCACCTGCGGCTCAACTACTTTGCCATTAAAGCTTTGCAAGCACGTCTGGCCATCTATACCGGCGACCGGAAGCTGGCCGGGCGGCTGGCCGGGGAGGTGATCGACGAGGCCGGGGCGTTCTTCCCCTTCGCCTCGCGCGAGGACGTGACCGGGCAGACCGCCGTCGGCGTCGCCACGCAGAACTCCGAGGACCGCATCTTCTCGTCGGAGGCGCTTTTCTCGGCGGTCAACTCGAAACGCACGAGCGACATCCACGACAAGTTTTTCTCCAACAAACTCGAACAGGTCAACCTGCTCACGATGGGTGAACTGGCCGTGCACAACCTCTACGATTCGGAGAGCGATCTGCGCACTTACCAGTGGCAGACGCTCAAGAATACCGAAGGCGTGGACCAGCGTTTCTTCGTCAAATACGGGCAGGTGCAGGACATGGACCTGGGCTACGCCTCGATGGTTCCCGTCGTCCGGATGGCGGAGATGTATCTGATCGCCGCCGAATGCGAAGATTCCAAGACGACGGCCTACGGGTGGCTCAACGCGCTGCGCTCGGCCCGCAAGGCGACCTCGCTGCCCGCAACGGGAACGCTGGGCAACGATCTCACGGAGGAGTACATCCGCGAGTTCGTCGGCGAGGGGCAGCTCTTCTGGTATTACAAGCGTCTGCGCAAGACCTCGATCCGGAAAATCTACAGCAACAACGGCGGCTACCTGGAGTTCGATCCGGCGAATTACCTCTTCGCGCTGCCCGAAAAGGAACAGGAGCACCATAAATAGCGTTCGACATGAAAAATTACAGATACGGACTGATTCCGGCGCTTGCGGCTGCGGCTCTCGCATTCGGGGCCTGCGACGAATCCATCCGAACCTACGACGGACGGACGGGCGTCTATTTCGCCATGCTGCAGCCGGGCAGCGACGAAGAGAATCCCCGCTACACCGCCGATTCGAGCCTTCCGTTCGCACTGCTGCCCAGCGGAACCGACGAGCAGACCCTGCAGCTGCGGGTCAAGGTCATCGGATCGGTGGTCGACTATCCGCGCGCCTTTGCCTACCGCACCGTCCCCGACCGGACCACGGCGCAGGAGGGGCACGATTACGAACTGCCCGGGGGCGACTGCGTCGTCGCGGCGGGCGAGGTCTACGGCTACATTCCGATCCGGTTTTTCCGCCGGGCTTCGCTCGACGGCAAGGAGCTGACGCTCACGCTCGAACTGCTACCCAACGAGCAGTTCGACCTGCCGCTGGACGCCTGGCTTCCGGTGACCGGGACCGAGACTGTGGGTACGGACGTCCTGCGCCACACCGTCACGGTGAGCGACAAGTACGTGCGGCTCGACGGCTGGTCGGACCAGTTTTACGGGACCTATTCGGACAAGAAGATCAAACTCATGTGCAGCGTTTTCGATCTGACGCTCGCCGATTTCCGGCCGGACGCGCTGTCTTTCATCGAGCGCAAGGTCCTGGGACAGAATTTCCGCCGTTACCTGGCCGAGGAGGAGCTCGCCGGGCGGACCGTCTATGAAGATTACCTCGACGGGGAGGGCAATCCCGTCAAAATGGAATCCGGAGCGGATTCGGCCCAATAACGATTCAGAGCCTATGAAAAAGAGCTGTTTGTTTGCGCTTTCCGCCCTCCTTCTGCTGCTGGGCGGCTGCTACGGCGACAAGGGAAATTACGATTACCGCCAGATCAACGAGATCGTCATCGGGGCCCGGGGCTTCGAGGGTGTGGAATACAAATTGCGCTCGGGCATCGACGAACTGAAAATCAACCCCCAGATCACCGCCTCGCAGGACCCGGAACTTACCGGAACCTACGAGTACGAATGGGTGGCGGTCGGCCGGGTCCGCAAACCGGGCGAGCGCACCACGATCGCCCGGACCCGCGATCTGGACTACGCCGTGAATCTGCCCAGCGACGACTACACGCTGCTGCTGCGCATCACCGACCCCGGGACGGGGCTGATGTTCAGCCGCAGCACCACGATCTCGGTCAGTACGGCCTATACGCGCGGCTGGCTGGTCGCCGCCGAGGATGAGACGGGCGGAACCGTCGTGGACATGGTTTCGATCAGCCGCGACACGCTGCTCCAGCGCGACGTGGTCAGGGACGGCACCCGTCACCGCAATCCCCGGCGCATCTGGTGCGACAACGACGAGTACACCTCGCTGGCGCACGGCCGCATCTACCTTTCGACCGGGGAGGGGAGTTTTCTCTACGACCGCGAATCGTTCGGGACGGACGACTACACCGTCATGCGGAACTACTTCGCCAATCCGCAGTATCTGACGAACACCGCCGCCTCGGACATGATCCAGATCGACGACAAGTTCCGCGTCTTCCTGGTGGACGGCTACGCCTATGTCTACAGCATCTCGTCGGCCAATACGGGCTATTTCGGCAATCCGGTCAACCGTTACGCCGAGAGCTACGACTACGTGCGCATCGGCGACCGGATGGCCTACAACCTGAGTGGCGGCGCCGGCGCCGGGTCCATCACCACCGTCATGCTCTACAACGACGACGACAAGCGTTTCTGCTACCTGATGCGCAACAGCGAAACCCTGCGGAACGCCGCAGACACCGAATCGGACCTCGCCCTGTTTGCCTGGAAGACGGGGATGGATTATGTCACGACCGTCAATTCGAGGTTCCTTTCGGGGCAGTCGGCGACGATCCTGCGCGACTCCCGGACCGGGAAATACTGGATTTACACCTATGTCTGCCTGCGTTCGGGCCCCAGCAAGGGGGCGCGTTACGAGGTCGACGCGTCGGTCCCCGTGGCGGAGGCCGCGAACTGGTGCATGACCTCGCAGCACGGCTATATGCTCTACTCGGTGGGCGGCGAGCTCTACGGCTACGATTTCCGCAATGCGCGGAAACCCGTGCTGCTGCAGGATTTTTCGCCTGCGAAGATCACGCAGCTCTACGGCGACATCTACACTGCAGCCGAAGGCGACAAGGACTACGTCTATGTCTGCACCTATGAGGAGGATGCTCCTGACAGCGGTCGCATCCGCAAGTACGGGGTGGAGGACACCGCCGACCGGATCGGACTCCGGGCCGACGCGAACTCGGACTGGAAGGGATTTCAGCGCATCCGTTCGCTGTGGTTCAAGGAACTGTAACATACACAATACCCGAATGATATGAATAAACGACTGATTTTGGCTGTCACCGCCGTGCTCCTGGCGTGCAGCCCGTTGCATGCGGAGCAGATGTGGCCCTTTTCGAATAAGAAAAAGAAGGCCGCGAAGGTCGAGAAAACGGACTCCGTGAAGAAGGAGGACAAATTCGACAAGGCCGTCAAGGACGCCCGGAAAGGCAGCGGTCTGTTCGACTACTACCTGACCAAGAAAGGCGAACTGCTGCTGGCCGTCACGCCCCGTAACCTCAAGGGCAGCTACCTGCTGGCCAACCGGATCTCGGAGATCAGCCAGAACTCCAACTTCGTGGCCGGGCAGATGCTGGGCGATCCGTTCATGATCCGCTTCTCGGCCGACACCTCCAACGTCTATCTCCACAAGGTCAACCACTGGGAGCGCGTGGCGCCGAACGACCCCATCGAGAAGTCGTTCCGACGCAACGTGCAGGACCCTATCACCCGGACCTTCAAGATCAAGGCTTCGCGCAACGACACGCTGCTGATCGACGTGACCACATTCTTCGTGTCGAACGACAAGCTGCTCACGCCGATCCGTCAGAGTCCGATGGTTCCGGGCGAGATGAGTGCGACGTACGATGCCGCCGGGTCGAAGCTCAAGGAGGTCAAGGTCTTCGAGAAGAACCTCGAGATCACCAGCATCCTCAATTACAACTCCGAGCCGGACGGCTATACGGTGACCGTGCGTCGGTCGATTCTCGAACTGCCCGAGGAGCCGATGAAGGTCCGCTGGCAGGACAACCGCGTGGGCTATTTCAGCTCGAAATACTACACCTACACCTCGTCGAAGGACAAACTGCTGACGCATGAGATGATCCACCGCTGGCGCATCGAGCCGAAGGAGGGCGAATGGGAGAAATATTTCCGCGGCGAACTGGTCGAGCCGGAGCGCAAGATCGTCTTCTATGTCGACGACGCCTTCCCCGACAAGTGGCGCGAGGTGGTGAAACAGGGCATCGAGGACTGGAATACGGCTTTCGAGGCCGCCGGTTTCAAGAACGTGATGGAGGCCCGCGACTATCCCGACGATCCGTCGTTCGATCCCGATGACATCCGCTACAACTGCATCCGCTATGCCGTTACCGACGTGGCCAACGCCATGGGCCCGAGCTACACCGACCCCCGCACCGGTGAAATCCTGGTGGCCGACGTCATCTGGTATCACAACGTCATTTCGCTGGTGCACAACTGGCGTTTCGCCCAGACGGGAGCTGCCGATCCGCGCGTGCGCAAGCAGGTCTTCGACGACGACGTGATGCGCGAGTCGCTGCGCTACGTGGCTGCCCACGAGGTGGGCCACACGCTGGGACTGATGCACAACATGGGTGCGAGCTACTCCTTCCCGGTGGACTCGCTGCGCAGCCCGTCGTTCACCCAGAAATACGGCACGACCCCCTCGATCATGGACTATGCGCGCAACAACTATGTCGCCCAGCGCGGCGATTTCGAGCGCGGCGTGCGGATGGTGCCGCCCCTGGTCGGCGTCTACGACATCCACGCCATCGACTGGGGATACCGCATTTTCGAGAAGACGCGCGACGCCGAGGAGGAGTTGCCCCTGCTCAATGAGCTGCTGGCCGCGAAGCGCGACGATCCGATGTACGAGTTCGGCGCACAGCAGATTTTCCTGACGCTCGATCCCACCGACCAGTCGGAGGACCTGGGCAACGACCATATCAAGGCGGGCAATTACGGTATCGAGAACTGCAAATACATGATCGCCAACCTCTGCGACTGGTTCGCCGAGGAGAACCGCGACTATAAGGATATCCAGTCGATGTACGCCGCCGTGATCGGCCAGTATACGCGCTACCTGATGCACGTGATGCCTTATCTGGGCGGCGTGGAGTACAAGGACCTCGTGCAGGACGGACGCCCGTTGCGCGCCCTGAGCTACATGCCCGCCGAACGGCAGAAGCGGGCCATGAAATGGCTGGTCGACCAGGTGCTTACGGCGCGTGCGTGGCTGCTGCCCCAGGAGCTGATGGACAAACTGGGCCAGCCCTCCACGATCCTCGACAACGCGGCTTCGGGTGTCGCCGGCAAGATTTTCAGCCCTGCGACCCTGGGAAGCATCTATCAGGGCGAGCGTTCGGGTCAGAAGGGAATCTACCGCGTGGATACCTACCTGAACGACGCCTACAATACGGTCTTCGCATCGGCCGTCCGGGGCGGTTCGCTGACCGTCGAGGAGATGAACCTGCAGGGGGCCGCCGTGGCCGCACTGCTCAAGAACAGCGGGCTGACGGGTCCCTCGGGCACGGCGCTCCAACTGGGCAAAGGACTGACCGACGACGGAAGCGCCCTGCTGGCGCGGCTGGCCGACGAGGCGCTGCCCCCGTTCGTCTGCAACCATCCCGAATGCCGTCACGACCACGCTTCGGCCGGAGAAATCTCCTATTATCGTCACGACATGAAAGGTCCGGCGCTTTCGGCGCAGGTGGGACAGCCGCTCTATGCGTCGACGCTGCGCCGGGTGCTGAGCCTCTACAAGCAGCGCCGGGGTTCGGGCGACGCCCGCACGCGGGATTTCTACGATTTCCAGATTCTGAAGATCGAGTCGGCTTTCAAAAATGCCAAACTGTAAGTTATCGTATCACACATTTTAATATTCGTTAGGTTATGAAAAATCTGAAATTTCTGATCCCGGCGTTCGCACTGGCTGCGTTGACATTCGCCGGATGTTCCGATGACGACGGCGGCGACGATCAGCCCGTCGTGACCAAGCTCGCGCTGGCCGATCCGGCGCAGGCCGCACTGACTTTCGTGGCGACCTCTCCCGAGGCGCAGGTCATTGCGCTCGACACCGACGCTTCGGCGGTTACGGTCGAGCAGGTGCTGGCCGAGGGCGAGTCGAAGGCCGAGTGGTGCGTGGTGACGGTCCAGAGCGCCACTCAGATCAAGGTGGCTCCCGGAAACAACCTGACCGAGGCGGCGCGTACGGCCAAATACCGTATTTCGGCCGGAACGGTCACTCCCGTGGAGTTCACCGTGACGCAGGATTTCCCCGAGCCGGAAGATGCGACCCTGTCGATCGGCTTGGATGAAGGTGAATATGGTATTTACTCCTTTATGGCTCCTGCAACGGGCGGGGAGGTGACCGTTACCACGGTGACCACCAATGCGCACCTCTGGACCGCCGAACTCGATCCCGGGTATGGCGATGAGCCTTATTGCTCGCTCAAAACCGCTTCGGGCGCCAGCGGCGATGCGCTGATCGTCACATTCCTGCCCAACGCACAGAGCTGGCCGCAGAGTGGCGCTTCCGTGACGGTTTCGGCGGGCAATGCGGAGCCCATTACGATCTACCTCAGTCAGAATCCGCCGATGGCGACGTCGGTCACTGTCTATGACGCAGACTGGGCGAATGTGCTGACATCGCCTTATGCGGTCGGCTTTGCCAAAGACAAGTTCGGCGCTACGAACAAGCAGGAGTTCGGCGTCGATGCGAACGGAGAGTGCTCGGTGAAGGTGGTTGCCGCAGGAACTGCGACCGAAGCCACTGACGCCTGGGTAGAGTCTTACTACGGTACGGGGTCGTGGGTGATCTATGTCACCTCGGCGAACACTACCGGTGCGGACCGCAAACTGGATGTGATCCTGGTGGGCGAGAACGACAAGGAGCTTTTCCGGATGAAAGTGACGCAGGCCGGGGCATAAAAGGCCCGGCGTCTGAACGCAGCGGGGCGGTCGTTTCGAACGACCGCCCCGTTGCGTCTATTGTTCCGGCGTGCCTCAGAGGAAGAGCAGGAAGAGGATCGGCACGGCGATGCCCGCCGCGAGTTCGATGCCGCCGCGGCCGCGCAGTCCGTTGCGGCCCGGGACCATCACCAGTCCCGTGAGCGT
>CATKXN010000010.1 GCA_949840605.1 uncultured Alistipes sp. | reverse complement strand
GCCGGGCGCATGCCCAGGAAGGCGGCGTCCACGACCGGGTTCTGCCGGATGTCGGCAAAGAAGAGCGCGATCAGGAGGATGATGACGAACGACGGCAGCACGCAGCCCAGCAAGGCCGCCGCGGCGCCGCCGAGGCCGCGGACTTTGTAGCCCACGAACACCGAGGTGTTGACGGCGATCGGTCCCGGGACCGACTGCGCGAGGGTCAGCAGATCGAGGAACTCCTTCTGCTCGATCCATTTGCGTTTGGCGATGAGTTCCTGCTCGATAAGCGGAAGCATGGCGTAGCCGCCGCCGAAGGTGAAGAGCCCGATCTTGAAGAACGACAGGAAGATGGTGTGAAGGCGTTGCAAGTTATTCAGGTTTTTATATTTTTAACATTCGCACTCTGATTATGTGCTTTTGATGGCAAAAGTACCAAAACCACCGGCTTAAGAAGCCGGTTTTAGGGGCTGCTGAAACATGCTGCATATCGGAAGTTCATTTCCGCTTCTCGGCAAAGAGCCGAGATTTAGGTGCTGCGGCAGGATTTTGCACGTCAAAACCCGCTTCCGCCGATCATAAGTCCCGCCTCTCAGGCGGGTTAACGACCGAGGCCATGACCGTCGCCGCGAGGGCCGCGGTTTCGGTGCGCAGGCGCTGGGTCCCGAGGGTGATCTCCTCGAATCCGTTGGCGAGGGCGAAATCGATCTCCTCGGGCGAAAAATCCCCTTCGGGACCGATGAAGACCGCGGCCGTCTCGCCCGGGCGGAGCGCGCCGGGCAGATAGGCCTTGCCCTCCGGCGACCGGGCCGGGGCGCAGTGGGCGATGAAGCGTCGCCCCTCGAAGGGCCGCAGCACCGCCTCGCGGAAGGGCGTGAGGGGCAGCAGCGCCGGACGGTAGGCCTTCAGCGACTGTTTCATCGCCGCGGTGATGACCTTCTCGCCCCGCGCGGGTTTGAAGACGTGCCGTTCGCTGTGGGCCGTGTCGAGGGGCAGGAACTCCGTGACGCCGACCTCGGTGGCTTTTTCGAGCAGCCATTCGAAGCGGTCGGGGTTTTTGGTCGGCGCGACGGCCAGGGTCAGCGCGTAGGGCATTTTTTCGAAACCCTCTTCGGTGCTGACAACCCGCACCGTACAGCGTTTGGGGTCGTCGCAGGTGATCTCGCAGCAAAATAAATTGCCCCGTCCGTCAGTTATATGGATGCGCCCGCCGCGCCGCAGACGCAGTACGCGGACACAGTGTTTCGATTCCTCCTCGCCCAGCGTATGCTCGGGAGGTACGATATCGGGGGCGTAAAATAGTTGCATAGCTGTTATAATTTACTAACTTTGCAGTTGTTTCGCCGGACTTGCGGCCGCGCGCGGTCCGGCTAAACGTTCCGATGGATGAAAGTGCCGTTGACGGTGCCAAAGGTATATAAATTACATGACAGAATGAAACGTATTACCGCTTTATTAACACTTTTTCTGACCATGACACTCGTGTCCTGCCAATCCGATAAGAATGCGGGCGAAAATCCCTTTTTCTCCGAGTGGGATACTCCCTACGGGGTGCCGCCTTTCGACCGGATCGCTCCCGAACATTTCCTGCCCGCTTTGGAGCGCGGCATGTCGCTGCACGACGCCGAGATCGACGCCATCACGACGAACAACGACGCACCGACGTTCGAGAACGTCATCCTCGCCTACGACGATTCGGGGCGGATGCTCGCGCAGACGGAACTGATTTTCGGTATGCTCTGCGCCGCGGAGAACACCCCCGAGATGCAGGCCCTGCAGGAGCAGGTGATGCCCCTGCTGACGGCGCACGCCGACAAGATACTCCTGAACGAAAAGCTCTTCGAGCGGGTGAAGGCCGTCTACGACCGGCGCGGCGCGTTGGAGCTCGACGCCGAGCAGAAGCGTCTGCTGGAAAAGACTTACCGCGATTTTGTGCGCGCCGGGGCGCTGCTCGACGCCGAACAGAAAGCCCGCCTGAAAGCCATCAACGGCGAACTGTCGCTGGCGGCGGTGAAGTTCGGGCAGAACATCCTCGCCGAGAACAGCCGCTATGCGCTGGTGCTCGAGTCGGCCGACCTGGACGGCATTCCCTCCAACGCCCGCGACCAGGCCCGCGAGAAGGCCGAGGCGATGGGCAAGAAGGGCAAGTATGCCTTCACGCTGCACAAACCCAGCCTGATCCCGTTCCTGACCTACGCCCGCAAGCGCGAACTGCGCGAGGAGATTTACAAGGCTTATCTCAACCGCTGCAACAACGGCGACGAGTATGACAACAACCAGCTGATCAACGATTTCATCCGCTTGCGCACGGAGAAGGCCCATCTGCTGGGCTATCCGTCGTATGCCGACTATGTCGTGGCCGACGAGATGGCCGGAACGACCGACGCCGTCTACAGGCTGCTGGACGAAATCTGGACGCCCGCACTGGAGAGCGCCAGGGGCGAACTGGCCGAGATGGAGGAGCTCTTCAAAAAGGACCATCCCGACGGGGAGTTCGCTTCGTGGGACTGGTGGTATTATGCCGAGAAGATCCGCAAACAGAAATACCAGCTGGAAGAGGAGCTGTTGCGGCCCTATTTCTCGCTGGAGAACGTGCAGAGCGGGATTTTCTTCCTGGCGAACCGGTTGTACGGCATCACGTTCCGTCCCGTGATCGTCCCGCTGTACCATCCCGATGCGATCGCCTACGAGGTGCTCGACGCCGACGAATCGCATCTGGGCGTGCTCTATTTCGACTACTTCCCGCGCGATGGCAAGAGCCAGGGCGCCTGGTGCGGCAACTACGTGGAGCAGACCTACGAGGACGGCAAGCGCGTGGCGCCGGTGGTGTCGATCGTGTGCAATTTCTCCCGTCCGACGAGCAACACGCCCGCGCTGCTGACCCTCGACGAAACCGAAACGCTGTTCCACGAGTTCGGGCATGCGCTCCATTTTCTGTTCCACGACGTGAAGTACCGCGGACTGACCGAGGTCGAGGGAGATTTCGTGGAGCTGCCCTCGCAGCTGATGGAAAACTGGGCCTTCGAACCCGAACTGCTGAAACAGTATGCCGTGAAATACCGTTCGAAGAACGACGTGATCCCGGCCTATCTGGTGGAGAAGCTGCGCCGCAGCGAATTGTTCAACCAGGGTTTCATGACCACGGAGCTGGTCGCCGCGGCGCTGTCGGACATGGACATCCATTCGATCACCGAATACGAGCCGTTCGACCCGATGGAGTTCGGGCGCAAGGCCCTGACCGAAAAGCGCGGGCTGATTCCGCAGATCGAGCCGCGCTACCGCTATCCCTATTTCTCGCATATCTTCGACGGCGGATACTCCGCGGGCTACTATTTCTATACGTGGGCCGAGGTGCTGGACAAGGACGTCTTCGAAGCCTTCCGTGAGAGCGGCGACCTGTTCAACAAGCGGATCGCCGACGATTTCCGCCGCAAGATCCTCGCCCGCGGCGGCTCGGAGGACGGCATGACCATGTACCGCGACTTCCGCGGCAAGGACCCCGACAAGCGGGCGATGCTCCGCAGCCGCGGACTGTGGAACGAACCCGAGCCGGCTGATTCGCTGGCCGGCGCGTCGGAGCCCGCCGAGGGTTTCCGCGTGAAGGCCGTTCCCGAAAACTGACCGGACGAACCCCCATCTGAAAGAAACCGCAAACCGAAATAAAAAATGAAAAAAGTACTGTTTATTATGGCTGTTTCCGCTATGGCGGCAGGCTGTGCCGACCATTCGATTCCCAAAGCGCAGCTGCCCGAACTGGATATGTCGAATCCCCTGCTGGCCGCATGGGATACGCCCCACGAGACCCCGCCGTTCTCCGAGATAAAGCTCGCGGACTACGAACCGGCGTTCGACGCCGCGATCGCCTGCTCGCGCGCCGAGGTGGAGGCCATCGTTAAGAATCCCAAGAAGCCGACTTTCGGCAATACGATCGTGGCGCTGGAGCGTCAGGGCGAGCTGCTCAACCGCATTGCGGGGCTCTTCTTCAACCTGCTGGAAGCCGATTCGTCGGACGAGATGCAGGAGATCGCCCAGCGCGTGCAGCCCAAGCTGACGGAGCTGTCGAACGACATTTCGCTCGATCCCGAACTGTTCGCCCGCGTGAAATACGTCTACGAGCATCCGGGACGCCTCAAAAAGGAGGACAAGAAACTCCTGGAGGACACTTACAAGGGTTTCGCCCGCAGTGGTGCGGCCCTGTCCGACGCCGACAAGGAGCTCTACCGCCGCTACTCCTCCGAACTGTCGGCCCTGACGCTGCAGTTCGGGCAGAACGCCCTTGCCGCGACCAACGCCTTTACGCTCAACATCACCGATCCGAAGGTGGTGGCCGAACTGCCGGCGTTCGTGAAGGAAGGGATGGCCGCCGAGGCCAAGGCCCGCGGCGAGAAGGGCTGGACGGTGACGCTCCAATACCCCAGCTACCTGCCGTTCATGACCTATTCGTCGGACCGCGCCCTGAAAGAGAAACTCTGGCGGGCCAGCGGTTCCAAGGCGCTGGGCGGCGAATTCGACAACACGGAGATCGTGAAGAAGATCGTCAATACGCGTCTGAAGATGGCCAACCTGCTGGGATACAAGTGCTATGCGGATTATGTGCTCGAAAACCGCATGGCCGAGAATACGAAGACCGTCAACGACTTCCTCGCCGAACTGCTCGCCGAGACCAAGGAATATGCCGACGCCGACTACCGCATGATCGCCGACTATGCCGCGTCGCTCGGGTTCGAGGGCAAGCTGATGCCCTGGGACTGGGCCTATTACACCGAGAAATACAAGGATGAGAAATACGCCCTGAACGACGAGCTGGTGAAGCCCTACCTGAAGCTCGAGAACGTGAAGAAGGGCGTCTTCATGCTGGCCGAGAAACTCTACGGGCTGAATTTCACGCCCAATGAAAAGATCGCGGTCTACCATCCCGACGTGACGGCCTACGATGTGACGGATGCCGACGGTCGTTTCATGGCGGTGCTTTACCTCGACTTCTTCCCCCGCGCCTCGAAGCGTTCGGGGGCCTGGATGACCGAGTTCCGCGGCACGAAGATCGAGGACGGCAGGGAGACCCGTCCGCTGGTGTCGCTGGTGATGAACTTCACCAAGCCCACCGAAACGACGCCTTCGCTGCTGACCTTCGACGAGATGGAGACTTTCCTCCACGAGTTCGGACACGCTCTCCACGGCATGCTGGGAGAGGGCAAATACGAGTCGCTGACCGGCACGAGCGTCTACCGCGACTTCGTGGAGCTGCCCTCGCAGATCATGGAGAACTGGGCTACCGAGAAGGAGTTCCTCGACCTGTGGGCCGTGCATTACGAGACCGGCGAGCCGATTCCCGCCGAGATCGTCGACCGCATTGTCGCCGCGCAGAACTATCTGGCGGCTTACGCCAACGTGCGTCAGCTGTCGTTCGGCCTGACCGACATGGCCTGGCATACGCTCACCGAGCCGTTCGACGGCGACGTGGAGCAGTTCGAGGTGGCTTCGATGGCCCCGACGCAGGTGATGCCCGTCATTGCGGGGACCGCGATGGCGCCCTCGTTCGGACACATCTTCTCGGGCGGCTACGCGGCGGGGTACTACGGCTACAAGTGGGCCGAGGTGCTCGAGGCCGACGCGTTCTCGCTCTTCAAGGAGAAGGGCATTTTCAGCCGCGAGGTGGCTTCGTCGTTCCGCGACAACGTCCTCTCGAAGGGCGGCACGGAGCATCCGATGAAGCTTTACGAGCGGTTCCGCGGTCACAAGCCCGAAACCAAGGCCCTGATCGAGAAAATGGGTCTCGGCAAATAGCCGTTCGGCCTCATTTATGCAGAGGGGCTGTCTAACAAGTCCCCGAAAATGAAAATCACCCCTGCCAGAGCTTGTTCTGACGGGGGTGAATTCGTAAAATTCGGACTTGTTAGACAGCCCCTCTTTTTACGAAAGTGTCCGAATTTGTTATATTCCGACGTTTTTTTCGTATATTTGCTCCGGGACGGAGAATTTTTGACGACGAGACTATGACAGAATTAGCGAATACCGCGTTGATCCGGGCGATCCATGCCCATACGCCTCCGGATTCGACGCCGGCGGCGGTGCTGATGGACGTACTCCATATCGGCCGCGAGGCCGCATACCGCCGGCTGCGCGGCGAGGTGCGGTTCACCTTCGGCGAGGCGGGGGCTCTGAGCGCGCACCTGCGTTTCTCGCTCGACGGCGTTACGGGCTCCTCCGTCGGGGGAAATGCCCTTTTCAGCCTGGGGTTCACCGAATTCCGCGCTCCGCTCGACCTCTACGACGGCATACTCGAACAGAATATCCGCTTTTTCCGCGAAATAGCCGCCGATCCTACGGCGGTCTTTGCTTCGGCGGTCAACTCCATTCCCGCCGAATATTTCCTCAAATACGAGAACCTGACGCGATTCAAGCTCTTCAAGTCATTGTACCAGCATGAGATGGGCGACGTGTCGGTGCCGACGTTCGAGGATCTGCACCTCTCCGCTTCGCTGCGCCGCAATTCCCTGGAGTATGTGCGGAGCGTTCAGCAGGTGGCCCAGTCCCACGTCGTCTTCGACGAAAGCGGATTCACCCACTGGGTCCGTGCCGTCCGTGCGTTCCGGGCGATGCACCTGATCTCGGACCCGAGCGTGGCTCTGCTGAAGGAGGAGCTGCTCGAACTGGTGCGGGATTTCGAAACGATGGCCGGGGAAGGCGAGTACGAGAACGGCAACAGGGTCGATTTCTACCTCTCGGAGGTGGACCTCGAGGCTTCGTATGCCTATATCTCCTCGGAGCGTTACAAGGTGGCGGGAATCGCGCTCTTTTCGCTCAATTCCATGCACACGTTCGACCCGATGATGTTCGGGTACGTGCGGAGATGGGTCCGCAGCCAGCGTCGTTTCGCCTCGCTGATCTCCGGGACCGGGGAGCTGCGGCGCATCCACTATTTCAAACGCCAGCGGGAGATCATCGGCAGCCTGGAGTAGCGTGCGGGGTGCAAAAAGAGCGGGGAGAGTTTCCCAACTCTCCCCGCTGAAGCTTTCCGGATTGATGAACAATGGTTGCGTCAAAATTCGGCAATCCTTTCAACTTCTGTGGGCGTCACTCCATGCAAATGAATTCTTCATAGCTTCTTTCGAAACTCGATACAAACATACGGCCTTCGAAGCGCCGAACCAAGGCGTTTATCGAAAAAATGACCTGGCCTGGCTGTCTGATTTCGTGTGTGTGTCTGGCGTCGGCGGCAATCCTTGCGGAATTCGCGTATCGGGCCGGTGCGTGTTTCGGCAATCGAAACGAACGTTCCTCTGCGGTGCGGTTTGCGAAACGGCCCCGTGCCGGGAAAAACAGCGGGCGGCTCTCCGGGAATTTCCCGCCGGAACCGTGCAGCAGGCGGCGGACCGGGAATAAAAACGAAAAAGGATGTCTCTGCGGCGAGGCATCCTTTTTGAGTTGAGCTACCAGGATTCGAACCTGGAATAACAGGACCAGAATCTGTTGTGTTACCGTTACACCATAGCTCAGTAGATTTTGGTGATGCAAAAGTAGGACTTTATTTTTCAAATGCAAAGAAAATTCCCGAAAATTTTTCGTACATTTGCTTTAATCCCGGAAAGGGAAAACCGATTGAAACTTAAAAATTACACAAAATCAGAAAATTATGGGTATTAAATTCCGGCTTATCGTCATGAATTTTCTCCAGTATGCGATTTGGGGTTCATGGCTCATCTCGCTGGGGGCCTATATCGGAGGGCTCGGGTTCTCCGGATTGCAGATAGGCAGCTTTTTCGCCACGATGGGTATCGCTTCGCTGTTCATGCCCGCCGTGATGGGCATCATCGCCGACCGCTGGGTCCCGGCGCAGAAGCTGCTGGGCATCTGCCACCTCATCAGCGGCGGTTTCCTCATCGCCGCGGCGTCGCAGACCGAATACGCTCCGCTGTACAGCTGCATGCTGCTGAGCGTGATGTTCTACATGCCGACCATCGCGCTGTCGAACTCCGTGGCCTACAACGCCCTCGACCTGGCGAAGCTCGACAGCGTCAAGCACTTCCCGCCCATCCGCGTGTGGGGCACCGTGGGATTTATCGCCGCGATGTGGTTCGTCGACCTGGTGCATATCGGAGGCGTGCAGATCAAACTCACCGCCTGGCAGCTGTATGTCTCGGCGCTGCTGTCGTTTGTGCAGGCCGTCTATTCGTTCACGCTGCCCGGATGCGCCGTCAACCGCGGCGTGCACAGGCAGTCGTGGGTCGATACGCTGGGACTGCGCGCCTTCGCGCTCTTCCGGGAGAAGCGCATGGCCGTCTTCTTCATATTCTCGATGCTGCTGGGCGCCGCGCTCCAGATTACCAATGCCTTCGGCGACAGTTACATCCAGAACTTCGGTACGATGCCCCAGTATGCCGATTCGGCCATCGTGAAGCATTCGGTGATCCTGCTCTCGCTGTCGCAGATGTCCGAAACGTTCTGCATCCTGCTGATTCCCTTCTTCCTCCGGCGTTTCGGCATCAAGAAGGTGATGCTGATCTCGATGCTGGCCTGGGTGCTGCGCTTCGGGTTCTTCGGCGTGGGCAACCCCGGTTCGGGTGCCGTGTTCCTCGTCCTCTCGATGATCGTTTACGGCGTAGCGTTCGACTTCTTCAACATCTCGGGGTCGCTCTTCGTCGAAAAGGAGACCAGCCGCGAGATACGCTCTTCGGCGCAGGGCGTCTTCATGATCATGACCAACGGCTTCGGCGCCTTCTTCGGCTCGTATGCCGCGGGGGCCGTGGTGGATGCCTTCCACTGGCCCGATTCGTGGTTCATCTTCGCGGGATACGCCCTCGCGGTGGCCGCCGTCTTCGCGCTTGTCTTCAAATACAAGCACGACCCCGCCGCAATGGAAGGGGTGAAACATTAGGGTCCCGATGGAGATTTCGATCCGGGAAAGCTGCATCCGCTGCGGCCGTTGCGTGAAGGTGTGCCCTTCGCAGATTTTCGTGCAGGAAAAGGCCGGGGCCCCGGTAACGGTGTGCAGGCCCGAAAACTGCATCGTCTGCGGTCATTGCGTGGCCGCCTGTCCCACGGGGTCCGTGGCGCACGAGACTTTCCCGCCTGAACGGGTGCACGCCGCCGATTACGCCGCGCTGCCGACGCCCGAACAGGTGGAGCTGCTGCTGGCCGTGCGGCGGTCGAACCGGGCCCTGAAGAAAACTCCCGTGCCGCAGGAGGTGCTGGACCGCATCGTTGCGGCGGCGGACCGCGCCCCGACGGCCAGCAATGCCCGGCAGTTGGGCTATACGCTGGTGACCGATCCGGAGATGCTGCGGGGGATTGCGGAGTACACCCTCGGGGTGTTCGGGAGACTGGAGAAACGTCTGCAGAATCCGCTCGTGCGGCCGTGGCTGAGCCGCATCGTGCCGGACGTGTACCGCTATGTGCCCGTCTTCGAACGCCTTCGGCGTACTCGCGCCGAAGGCCGCGACCGGGTGTTGCGGGGCGCGACGGCGGTGCTGTTCATCCACGCTCCGAAGGCGAACCGCTTCGGGGCCGAGGATGCGAACCTGGCTTACCAGAACGCTTCGCTGATGGCCGAGGCGCTGGGCGTGAGCCAGATTTACATGGGTTTCGTGCTGACGGCCCTCCGGCAGGACAAGACGGGGCGGCTGAACGGGATGCTGGGGCTCGACGACCGCCGGATCTGTGCGGCGATGGCCCTCGGAATGCCGCAGTTCCGCTATCCCAACTACATCGACCGCGAGCCGGCGGGGGTGGCGCGCCTATAATTATAGAATATGACAAAGAAAACGGCCCCGTGCAGGGGCCGTTTTTCGTTTAGTACATGTTGTCGTACATCGACTGCGACTTGTCGTATTTCAGGTCGGAGAGCGACGCGGCCTTGACGCCGATGTTGAAGCTCCACGAACGGTGGTAACCGAACGGTATCCACGAGAAAGACATCTGCCAGCAGTGGAGGTCGCGCGAGATGGAGACCGACGAGGTCGTGAGCTTCCGTTGCTTGATGTCGAAGCCGCCCTGGAAATTGATGCCGGTTTTGGGCGTGACATTCAGCGAGCCGTTGAACCCGATCGTCTGGGTGACGTTTTTGCGGTATCCCGTCGTGCCGTTGTTGACGTAGGAGATCGAGTAGTTGACCGAGTAGTTGAATCCGAAGTTCCACGGCAGCGAGAAGTCGTAGTAGCTCTGCGCCATGTACTGCCGCCGCAGCACGGGGTCCATGTGCCCGTAAGGGTCGTAGAAGGGGTTCATGTACTCCGGCGGGATCGACGTGATGTCGTTCATGGCCGGCTGGGACTTGTCGGCCCGCGATTTGAACGTGTAGCCGAACGACCAGCCTGTGGAGACGATGCGTCCCGGGAAAAACAGCTTGTCGTAGCGCTTGCCTTCGGGCGAGACGCGGTAGGGGTCGAGCGTCGCCGAGAGGTTGATGCCGAAGTTGTTGAACAGCGTCGTGCGGAACGAGATCGGGATGGTCGACAGCCGCATCGAGTCGGCCAGGAAGTTGTACGAACCGCTGATGCGCAGTTCGTCGATGAGCTTGATCTTCCGCACGCCCGAGGTGTCGCGCTTCGAGAGCACCTTCATTTCGAGGTTTTGCGACAGCGAGAAGTTCATCGACATCGAGCGTCCCGACGACGGAACGCCGTAGGCGTTGACGGCATAGGGCGAATAGGTCGTGAAGCGTCCCGTCGAGTCGGTCTGGCGGGTTCGGTAGTAGCCGTATTTGGGGTCGCTGAAATCCGGGGCGTAGGAGAATCCGATCGAGGGGGTCAGCGTGTGGCGGAGCGCCTGGATCTTGCGGTTGCGGCTCTTCTTCGTGAAGTCGTACATGCCGTAGACCGTCGTGGAGGCCGAAACGCTGAGGTTGTAGTTGTAGAGGCGGTAGAAGCCGTAGTTCGTGGGCAGCGTGTCGGTCTGGTTCGTGACGGGGTTCCACTCGTACTCGACCTTCTTGAAATACCACTTTTCGTTGTAGTTGACCGACGGCGAGAGGTTGATGTAGTTGAAGAGGTTGAACGACGCCGAAACGGGGATCGAGTGTTCGATGCCGTTCTTCATGTTTTCGAGCGTCTTTTTCGAGAAGATCTCCGACTCGGTGGTGGTCACCGAGTTGGTCATCTTGCCCGTGTACTGCATCGAGATCTTCTCGTACCAGCGGTCCTTGCCGGTCTTCTCCTTGCGTTTGAAAGGGTAGAAGCGCGAGACGTTGAACACCACCGTCGGCAGCGTCACCGAGATCGACTTGTTCTGCGAGTTCTGCGAGATGGCCATGTTGGCCGAGAGCGAGAAGGGCGTGCCGGCCCAGTTCTTCGAGTAGGAGACCGTCGAGTTGGTCTGCGTGGCGAGGATGTCGTTGAGGTTGGTGGCCGAATAGCGGCTGTAACCGCTGGTGGCGAAGTTCACCGAGGCCGAGAAGGTCGAACCCGGATTGGCCTTGGCGTCCTGCGAGTGGGTCCACTGGATGCGGAAGTTGCTCTGCTTGATGTAGTCGTCCTCGCCTTTCTCACCGGTCTTGACGTTCGAATACTGCATGTTGAAACTGCCGCTGTACTTGTAGCGCTTGATGTAGCGCGAGGCGGCCGAGGCCTCCCACGAACCGAGCGTGTAGATGCCGCCGCGCACCGCGAGATCGGCGTATTCGCCCAGCGTGAAGTAGTAGCCCAGGTCGCGGAGGAAGAATCCCTTCGAGTACTCCTCGCCGTAGGTGGGCATCAGGAGGCCCGACTTGGGACCCATGTTGATCGGGAAGAAGCCCTCGGGGATGCCGAGGACGTAGATCGGCACGTCCTCCATCACCAGGTAGGCCGGGCCGGTGACGACCTTCTTGCCCGGAATGACCTTCGCCTTGGTCATCGCCAGGTAGAAGTGCGGATGGTCCGTCTCGTCGCAGGTCGTGTATTTGCCGTGCTGGATGTTGATCGTATTGTCGGGCATCTTCTTCACGCTGCCGCCCACCAGCCAGCCGTCGCCTTGCTGCGTGGCCACGCCCTTGATCTTGGCTTTCTTCGAATCGAGGTTGTAGGTGATCGTGTCCATCTGGTAGGAGGCCGAACCGTCGGAGAACTCGGGTTTGGTGATGATGAACTTGCCCTCCACCGAGTCGGGTTTGCCGTAGGCATGGACCAGTTTCGAGTTCATGTCGATGCGCATGAAGTCGGCCTTGAGGTTGCTGTTCTGGTAGGTGACGTCGCCCTGGTTGTAGATGTAGACCAGCTTGTTGCGCACGTCGTAGACCAGCGAGTCGGTGTTCTTGCCGGCGATCGGGTCGTCGAGGAAGGCGCCCGCGGGCCGCGGTTTCTTGACCGAGTCGCGTTGCAGCGTGTCCGTGGCGAGCGAGTCGGGGCGGGACATGCCCAGCGAGTCGGCTTTCCGGGCGACGAGCGAATCGACCTGCGCCGAGAAGAGCGAGTCGCGCTCCTCCTGCGGCAGGGCGTTGAAGGCGGCACGCCGCCGGGCCTTTTCACGGGCCTGCCGCCGGGCCTCGCGCCGCGAGGGGGCCTCTGCGTTGTCCCGAAGCGGGCGCACGGAGTCGGTGGGGAGGGACTTCGGAAGGGTGTCGGCTACGGGGCCGTCGAGCGCCGCGCAGGGTGCCGCACCGCCCAGCACGATCTGGGCAAACAGGAGCAGAACCGTCGCCGACAGGAGATATTTTACCCTAATTCTATCCAAAATCCCAAAAATTTTCCATACCTTTGCCGACAAGTCGGCAAAAACGACCGGAACGCCCCGCAGGTGCATTCCTGCCGCATTTTAAGCCCGACAAAGATAGGTAAAAAAATACAGAAAGCTTGCACTTGCAACCATTAAATATGCGCACACGACTCTTGTTGCTACTCCTCTTCGCAGCCGCAACCGTTTTAACCAACGTTGCCGCCGCGGGGAATATTGCGCACGGCTTCGAAGTCGTGGTGATCGACGCCGGACACGGGGGCAAATTTCCCGGGGCGCATTACGGGGGGCTTTATGAAAAGGACCTGACGCTGAAGGTGGCTTTGAAGCTGGGCAAGCTCATCGAGGAGGGGATGCCGGGCGTGAAGGTGGTCTACACCCGCAAGACCGACAAGACGCTGGGTCCGGATCTGGCTTCGGACCTGCAGGCGCGGGCCGACATCGCCAACAAGGCCGGAGGCGACCTTTTCGTCTCGATCCACGTCAATGCGGCGCGCGCCGCGGCGGCCCGGGGCGTCGAGACGCTCATCATGGGCGAAAGCCCCAAGGAGCAGCGATACAACGAGAACGCCCTCTACGAGAGCAACCGCGAGGACCTGATCGACATGTCCGACGAGCGGACGGCGGCCATCGTGCGGGCCTATATCCAGAACCTGCAGTTCACCTACGGCGAGTACAGCATGGCCCTGGCCCGCTGCATCCAGAACAACTACCTGAAAGCCGGCCGCCATTCGCGCGGCATCAAGCCGCAGCTGCTGCGGGTGCTCTACGCTACGGACATGCCGGGCGTGCTGACCGAGATCGGGTTCATGTCCAATCCGCAGGAGGCGGCTTACATGAAGTCGGAGAAGGGGCAGAACGAAATCGCCCGTTCGCTTTACCAGGCCGTGCGGGATTATTCGGCTTATGTGGTCGGGACGCGCATGGCCGAGGAGGAGCAGGTGAACGCGCTGGCGAAGACCGCCGCCCCGGAATCCGGGACGAAGCCTGCGTCCGAAACGCCGAAGCCGGAAACGGCGGCCGCGAAGCCTGCGGCCGAAACGCCGGACAAGAAACCCGCCGCGGAAAAGCCGGTGCGGAAGCCTTCTGCGCAACCGCTGCGCTACACGGTGCAGGTGATGGCCTCGGCGTCGCCGGTGCCGGTCTCCTCGGCGCAGTTCCGTGCTTATAAAGGCAAGGTGAAACAGTTCACTTCCGATGGGCGTTTCCCCTACAAATACGGTGTGGGCGAATACGAGACCCGCGACGCGGCGCAGCGCAAGGCGGCCGAGGTCCGCAAGGTATTCCCGGGGGCTTTCGTGGTGAGCTGCCGGGGTACGCAAATTGTAAAATAAAATTCCAGATATGAAAAGAGAAGCTAAAATCGGAATTTTCGCCGTGGCGATGCTCATCGCCGCATGGGCCGGAATCCGGTTTTTGAAAGGATTCGACATCTTCAGCCGCAATTCGGTGTATTATGCCGCCTATGACCAAATCAACGGCGTGCAGACGGCCTCGCCGATCATGATGAAGGGCGTGAAAATCGGTACCGTAACGGGCATTTCGTTCAATCCCGAACGCAGCGACAACGTCGTTTTGCAGTTCACCGTCAAGCGCCAGTACCACATCCCGACCGACTCCGAAGCCAAGATTTACAGCAACGGGCTGATGGGCGGCAAGGCTATCGAAATTACCTACGGTACGGCGCAGACGTTTCTTCACAAAGGCGATACGCTGCGATCGGTCCGCGAGCGCGACCTGATGGACGTGGCCGGATCGGAGTTGGATTTCTTCAAGCAGAAGATCTCGCAGGTGACGGGCGATCTTTCGCGCACGCTGACGACCCTCAATAACCTGATGGAGACCAACGCGCAGAGCATCGCCGGAACGCTGGGCCACCTGAATACCATCACGGGCGACATGGCCGGCATTCTCGATGCCGAGAAACACAATCTCAAAGCCGCCGTGGAGAATCTCACGGCCTTTTCCGCGATGCTCGGCGAGAATGCCCCGCGTGTGGACAGCATCGTGGGCAGTATGAACCGCATCGCCGCGGAGCTGGCCGATGCCGGGTTCGCGCGGCAGCTTTCCGATGCGGTCGGCGAGGTCAACGGTCTGCTGGCCCGGATCGGGTCGGGCGAGGGAACCGTCGGCAAGCTGCTGAACGACGCTGCGCTCTACGATTCGCTGACCGAGGCGAGCGACAACCTCGCGTCGCTGCTGGCCAATCTCGAACAGTACCCCGGCCGTTACGTCCACTTCTCGCTCTTCGGGCGCAGTCCGGAGAAGATGCAGAAGAAGGCCGACCGGAAAGCCGCCAAGGCGGCCGCCCGGGCCGAGCGGGACTCAGTGAAATTAAAAATGAAGAATTAAAAATTAAAAATGAAGAATGAAAGAATCCCGGTCGTTTTTTGCCTGCCTAGTACGGTAGGAAGGAGCCGCCTCTCTTATTAATAATGGGCTTTCAGCCGACCGGATTTCGATTTTTAATTCTTAATTTTTCATTTTTAATTTACCGTCATGATTTATCCTGCCACATTCGAGCAGAAAATAGGTTTTGACCGGCTCCGTGAGCAGGTCGCGGCCCATTGCACCATGCGTGCCGCCCGCGGGCGGCTCGCCGCCGAGGGCTTTTCGACCTCGCCTCGCGAGATCGAACGGCGGCTGGCGCTGGCCGACGAGATGCGACTCGTGCTCGAGATGGAACGCGATTTTCCCGGGGGAGAGTATCCCGACGTCGATTACGTCGTCGCCAAACTGCGCGTCGAGGGTTCGTTCCTCGACGTGGAGGAGGTCGTGACCCTGCACAAGGCGCTGTCGGTCGTCGGCGGCATCGTCGCCTTTATCCTCGGCCGCGAAGAACGCTATCCGACGCTCTGCGCCCGCACGCGCGGCGTGGCGGCGTTCCCGGAGATCGTGCAGCGCATCGACGCCATTCTGGACCGCTTCGGGAACGTGAGGGACAACGCTTCGCCGGCGTTGCAGGAGATTCGCCGGGCCATCCGCGAACGCGAGGGGCAGGCGGCCAAGCGCCTGCAGGCCGTGCTGGCCTCGGCCAAGGGGGCGGGCATCGTCGACGCCGACGCCCAGATATCGATCCGCGACGGGCGGGCCGTGATTCCGGTCGCGGCGGGCAACAAACGCAAACTCAACGGATTCATCCACGACGAGTCGGCGACGGGAAAGACCTTCTACATCGAGCCGGTCGAGGTGGTGGAGATCAACAACGAACTGCGCGAACTGGAGTATGCCGAGCGACGCGAGATCGTGCGCATCCTGACCGAGTTCACCGAGACGATCCGTCCCGACGCCGGGCTGATCGCCGATTCGGGCGATTATCTCGCGGAGATGGACATGCTGCGCGCCAAAGGACGCTGGGCCTCGGAGAACCGTTGCGTGAGGCCGATCCTCTCGACCGACGACCGGCTGGTGCTGAAGAACGCCCGCCACCCGCTGCTGCAGCAGACGCTGAAAGCCTCGGGGCGCGAGATCGTGCCGCTGGACCTGCAGCTGGACCGCCGCAAGCATATCCTCGTCATTTCGGGCCCCAATGCCGGCGGCAAGTCGGTCTGCCTGAAAACTACGGGTATCGTGCAGTATATGTTCCAGTGCGGGTTCCCGGTTCCGGCCTCGGAGGTTTCGGAACTGCCCGTGTTCGAAAGCATCTTCATCGACATCGGCGACGAGCAGTCGATCGACAACGACCTTTCGACCTATTCGTCCCACCTCGTGAACATGAAAAACATGCTGGCGGGGGCTTCGGACCGGACGCTGGTGCTGATCGACGAGTTCGGGTCGGGAACCGAGCCCATCATCGGCGGGGCCATCGCCGAGGCGATCCTCGAACGCCTGCTGGCGAAGGGGTGCTACGGCGTCATCACGACCCACTACGCCAATATCAAATACTATGCGTCGTCGGCCGAGGGCATCGCCAACGGCGCGATGATGTTCGACGTGCAGAACATCCGACCGCTGTTCCGTCTGGAGACGGGCAAGCCGGGCAGTTCGTTCGCCGTGGAGATCGCCCGCAAGATCGGACTGCCGGAAGAGATCATCCGCGCGGCGAGCGAGAAGGCGGGGTCGGACCACATCAACATCGAAAAGCAGCTCCGCGAGATCGCCCGCGACAAGCACTACTGGGAGCAGAAGCGCGACCGCATCCGCCTGACGGACCGCAAGGTCGAGGAGCTGGAACAGAACTACGCCGAGCAGCTGGCGAAGATACGCGCCGAACGGCAGGAGATACTGAAAAAAGCCAAGCAGGAGGCGCAGCAGCTGATCGCCGACGCCAACCGGCAGATCGAGAACACGATCAAGACCATCCGCGAGGCGCAGGCCGAGAAGGAGCTGACGCGGATGGCGCGGAAGGAGCTGGACGACTTCCGCGAGGCGGTCGAGCAGGCCGATTCGTCGGAGAAGGAGGCCGCGGTGGCCCGCGAGATCGAGCGCATCGAACGCCGCCGCCAGCGCCGCGACGAGCGCAGGGCCCGGCAGGGTGCGAAGGCTGCCGAAACGCCTGCACCCGCGCCCGAGAAGCCGCGCGAGGCGGTGGTCGGGTCGAAGGTCCGCATGGCCGGGCAGGAGATGGTCGGCGTGGTGCAGTCGGTGAAGGGCAAGCGGGCGCAGGTGGCGTTCGGGCAGATTCTGACGACGGTGGACAAGAGCCGGCTGACGGTGGTGTCGAACAACGAATACCGCGAGGCGACGCGCCCCGTGACGGCCCGGACGGTGGTGTCGGTGGACATTTCGTCGCGCAAGCTCAACTTCAAGGACCATATCGACGTGCGCGGCATGCGGGCGTCGGAGGCGCTGGACCTGGTGCAGAACTTCATCGACGACGCGCTGATGGTCGGCGTGGGGTCGGTGTCGATCCTCCACGGCAAGGGCACGGGGGCGTTGAAGGAGGAGATCCGCCGTTACCTCCGCACGGTGCCGGAGGTCGCTTCGGCTGCCGACGAGCATGCCGACCGGGGCGGGGCGGGAATAACGATAATTACGTTTAAGCAGGATTAGCATTTTTTGAGACATCCCGGCCGCGATGCGACAAGCCCCTCCCTCGGGAGGGGTTTGGGGTGGGGTCAGATTTGTAAACGCGGCGGAACGCCGCGGGTTACGGCGGTCGGAGCACAAGAACGGTCATAAAAGATAATTTGGATATTTTATGCAATATCGTCTTTCGCAAATCGCCGCAGTCGTGGGCGGCAAGTTTTCGGGTACGGACTGCGAGGTGCAGTCGGTGGTGACCGACAGTCGTTCGCTGACGTGCGAACTGGGCTCCGGACCGATGTTCGTCGCCATGTGCGGCGCCAACCACGATTCGCACGACTACATCGCGCAGATGTACGCGCGCGGGGTGAGGGCGTTCCTTACCGAACGCCGGGGCGGGGAACTGCCCGGGTGCGGGTATGTCGTGGTCGCGAACGCCATCGCGGCCCTGCAATGCCTGGCGGCCTATCACCGGGCTCAGTTCAAAGGAACGGTGGTCGGCATCACCGGATCGAACGGCAAGACCGTCATCAAGGAGTGGATCGCCGAGGAGCTGCCTGCGGGGATGAAGTGCTACCGCTCGCCCAAGAGTTACAATTCGCAGCTGGGCGTGCCGCTGTCGGTGCTGATGATCGAGGGCGACGAGCAGCTGGCGCTGATCGAGGCGGGCATCTCGCAGCCCGGGGAGATGGCGCGGCTGGAACGCATCATCCGTCCCGACGTGGTGGTCTTCACCTCGATCGGCGACGCGCACCAGGAGAATTTCCTCAATCTGGAACAGAAGTGCAACGAAAAGATGATCCTCGCCCACCGGGCCCGGACCATCGTATACCATAGTTATTACGAGCCGTTGGGACGCATGATCGCCTCGCGGTTCGCCGAGCGGAAGCTCTGCGACGCCGCGGTGTGCCCGCAGGTGCCCGAGGCGGTGATCGGCAACGAGGCGTCGCGCCGCAACGCCCAGCTCGTCGAGGCGTTCTGCGCGGCGATGGGCTATCCCGCGCCGTCGTTCTCCGAGGCCCCCGAGGTCGCCATGCGCCTGGAGGTCAAGGACGGCATCAACGATTCGGTGCTCATCAACGACGCCTACAACCTCGACCTCAATTCGCTGGCGCTGGCGCTGGACTACCTCCACAACGTGGCGCTGTCGCGCCGCCGGACGCTCGTGCTGTCGGACATCGCGCAGAGCGGGCTGACGGACGACGAACTGTACGGCCGCGTGGCCGGGATGGTCTCGCGGGCGGGCGTCGACACGCTGATCGGCATCGGACCCAAACTGAAACGCTACGCCTCGCTGTTCGACTGCGACCGGGAGTTTTTCGCCTCGACCGACGAGTGCATCGTCCGCATCGGCCGCCGGGCCGTGGCGGGACGCGCCGTGCTGCTGAAAGGGGCCCGGGAATACCGCTTCGAGAAGCTGGCCCACGCCCTGGCGCGCAAGAGCCATACGACGGTGCTGGAGGTCGATCTCGACGCCATGATCCACAACCTCAATTATTTCCGTTCGAAACTCGATTTCCGGACGAAGCTCGTGGCGATGGTCAAGGCGGGCTCGTACGGCGCCGGGGATTTCGAGGTGGCCCAGATGCTCCAGCATCAGGGCGTCGATTACCTCGCCGTGGCGTTCGCCGACGAGGGTGTGCTGCTGCGCGAGCGGGGGATCACGATGCCTGTTGTGGTGCTGAACGCCGACGCCGACAGTTTCGACCAGATGATCGCCAACCGGCTGGAGCCCGAGATATACAGCTTCCGCTCGCTGGCCGATTTCGCCGATGCGGTGTCGCACGCCGGGGAGATACGCTATCCCATCCACCTGAAACTCGATACGGGCATGCACCGGCTGGGATTCATGGAGAACGAAATCGGGCGTTTGGGCGAAGAACTGCCGAAACTGCCTGCCGTGAAGGTGGCGTCGGTATTCTCGCATCTGAACTGTGCCGATATGCCCGAAGAGGACGCCTATACGCGGGCGCAGATCGCGCGTTACGACCGCATGAGCGCGGCCATCGCCGCGTCGCTGCCGTACCCTGTGATCCGCCATACGGCCAATTCGGCGGCCATCGAGCGGTTCCCCGAGGCGCAGTTCGACATGTGCCGTCTCGGGCTGGGGCTCTACGGCTTCGGCTGGGAGCACAACCCGGGGCTGCGTCCGGTGTCGACGCTCAAAACCCGCATCGTGCAGATCAAACACCTCGAAGCGGGCGACGCCGTGGGATACGGGCGCGCCGGGAAGCTCCTGCGGCCGACGGTGACGGCTACGGTGCCGATCGGCTATGCCGACGGGCTGGACCGCCACCTGGGGTGCGGATGCTGGTCGATGCGCGTAAAGGGGCGGCCCGCGCCGATCGTCGGCCGGGTCTGCATGGACAGCTGTATGATCGACGTCACGGACATTCCGGGCGTCGCGGAGGGCGACGAGGCGGTGGTCTTCTCGGCGGAGCCGGGCAACGACCTCGAGACGATGGCCCGTGTGCTGGAGACCATCCCCTACGAGATCATGACCTCGGTGTCGGGACGTGTGAAACGGATTTACCTCAAAGAGTAATGAATTACGGAATCCTTTATCTGATCCCCTGCCCGATTTCGGACGAGACGGCGCCTTGGGACGTGCTGCCCGCGGGGAACCGCGGCGTGATGAATGCACTGGACTATTTCATCGTCGAGAATACGCGCTCGGCGCGGCGTTTTCTGTCGAAAGCCGGCATCGAACGGCCCATCGGAGAGCTGGAATTCCGCGAACTGAACGAGCATACCGCTGCCGGACGCGAGGTCGAAGAGCTGGTCAGACCCTTGCTGGAAGGGCGTTCGGCGGGGGTGATCTCCGAAGCGGGCGTGCCGGGCGTGGCCGATCCGGGCGCGCTGGTCGTCGAGGCGTGCCACCGTCGCGGCATCCGCGTGGTGCCGCTCGCAGGTCCGTCGTCGATCATCCTCGCGGTGATGGCTTCGGGGCTCAACGGCCAGTCGTTCGCCTTCAACGGCTACCTGCCCGTGAAGCCGTCCGAACGGACGAAGGCCATCCGCTTTTTCGAACGCCGGGCCCTGACCGAAGGGCAGTCGCAGCTCTTCATCGAGGCGCCGTACCGCAACGGGAAGTTGCTGGAGCAGCTGGTGCAGACGCTCGGGGCGGAGACGCGTCTGACGGTGGCCGTGGAGCTCACGGCTCCCGGCGAGCGGATCGAAACCCGCACGGCGGGGGAGTGGCGGCGCCGTCCGCTGCCCGAACTGAACAAGCGTCCGGCTATTTTCATCATCGGATAGGCATTGCCTTGCCGGGAAACGGCTTTTCGACGACAGCACGCAGGCCAGTTCGATGCACTACATGCAGGTATTGTTCTTGAAGCCCGGCTCTTGGCGGGTTGGTATGCAATTTGATCGAATAAGGGGAGGAAAACTGATAAATTACAAGATATGAAAAAGGAAGATGTTTATAATGAAGCGGTTAGCGGAGACGAGGGATTCGTTCCGGGCGAGGGTTATCCTTCGTGCGAAGGCGAGCCCTGTGCCAATGTGTCAGACGCGGCAGACGATGCGACTGACACAATGACAGACGGCGCTCCCGCAGCCGAAGGCGACGCCGCCAAGGCGCTCGAGGCGGCTGTGGCCCAGTGGCAGGACAAATTCATGCGTTTGCAGGCCGAGTTCGACAACTACCGCAAGCGGACGCTCAAGGAGAAGATGGATCTGGTGCAGACCGGGGGCCGCGACGTGCTGCTGGCCATGCTGCCCGTGCGCGACGACGTACAGCGCGCCGTGGACGCCATGCAGAAGAGCGACGATCTGGAGGCCCTGCGGGCGGGCGTGACGCTCATTTCGCAGAAGTTCACCGAGGCGCTGCGGCAGAAGGGCGTGACCGAGATCGAGGTGCTGGACAAGGAGTTCGACGCCGATCTTTCGGAGGCTGTGGCCAAGTTCGCCGCCGGCGACGAGAAGAAGGGCAAGGTCATCGACGTGGTTCAGACGGGTTACATGCTGGGCGACAAGGTGCTGCGCTTCGCAAAAGTTGTTGTAGGAGAGTAGGATCATGGCAGAGAAGAGGGATTACTACGAAGTGCTGGGCGTCCAGAAGAACGCTAACGCTGACGAAATAAAGAAGGCATACCGCAAGGCGGCCATCAAATACCACCCCGACAAGAATCCCGGGGACAAGGAGGCCGAGGAGAAATTCAAGGAGGCCGCGGAGGCCTACGACGTGTTGTCGAATCCCGACAAACGCGCCCGGTACGACCAGTTCGGTCACGCCGGAATGAGCGGTGCGGCGGGCGGCGGAGCCGGGGGCTACGGCGGATTCAGCGGCGGAGGGTTCTCGATGGAGGACATCTTCTCGCAGTTCGGCGACATCTTCGGCGGCCATTTCGGCGGCGGGTTCCGTTCGTCGGGAGGCGGCGGCGCACGCCACGTGAATAGGGGTTCGGACATCCGCGTGCGGGTCAAGCTGACCCTGGCGGAGATCGCCCAGGGCGTCACGAAGAAACTCAAGATCAACAAGACCGTGGCGTGCGACAAGTGCGGCGGCACGGGGGCCAAGGACGCCGATTCCTATTCGACCTGCCCGACGTGCAACGGCACGGGGTATGTCACGCGCGTGGAAAACACCTTCTTCGGCCGCATGCAGACGCAGGGCGTGTGCCCCACGTGCGGCGGTTCGGGCAAGGTCATCACGGCGCAGTGCGACAAGTGCAAGGGCGAAGGAACGCTGCGCGGACAGGAGGTCGTGGAGATCCGCATCCCGGCCGGCGTGGGCGAGGGCATGGTCCTCACGGTCACGGGCAAGGGCAATGCGGCGCGTCAGGGCGGCGTGAACGGCGATCTGCTGGTGATGATCGAGGAGGAGTCGAACCCCGAACTGGTGCGCGACGGCAACGACCTGATTCACAACCTCAACATCACCGTGACGACGGCTCTGCTGGGCGGCACGGTGGAGGTGCCGACCGTGGACGGGCGCGCCAAGATCAAGATCGCCCCGGGAACGCACGCCGGCAAGGTGCTGCGTCTGGGCGGCAAGGGCCTGCCCGACGTGAACGGCTACGGCCGCGGCGACGAACTGGTGGTGGTGGACATCACCATTCCCGCGAAACTCTCCGCCGAGGAGAAGAAGCTCGTCGAGCAGCTGGCGGCGCAGCCCGGGTTCCAGAAGGCCGAATCGGTCAAGAACCAGAACATTTTCGAACGGATGAAGAGTTTCTTCCGGTAAGACCCGGCTAAGAGCCGGGTTTTAGGGGGGGGGCGGCCGGATATGGGGCGCCGGGTAGGCGTCCGCTTGCCGAAAGCCGTTTCTTAAACGACCCTCAGCGGGGCTTACGGCGTAAAAACACACGCCGTTTCTGCTTTGGCGGCTCGGCAAACGATAAATCGCCTGCCCTCGCCTGTCGCCGCAGTTGTCGCATCGCGGCCGAAAATGCTCCGAAAACGAGTGCCATGCAATAAAATAGTGAAGATATTCGTATCTTTACAAAAAAAACAGGACGACTATGTTAGGCTTTACCCCGTTTAAGAAGCACGCCAACAAGTTCAATTATATCCCGCGGTATTACGACCCCGAGAAGGAGGAGCGCGAACAGCGCCGTGCCGAACTGCACGGCGAACGGGCCGAGGATGCCGGGCACGAATACAAGCCCGGGCAGTACATCCGCACCCAGCGCGAAGCCCGTGCGGCGCGGCGTGCCGACGAGGACAGGACGGGGCAGGACCGTATCCTGAAGATGGCGGCAACGGTCGTGCTGCTGCTGCTGTTCATCTACCATCTGTACCCGAAGCTGGTCGGGGTGTTCCTGCGTGCGGGGGCACCGGCCGCACCGGTCCGGACCGAGCAGGCCGTCGGGGAGTTCGATCCCTACGCACCCATCACGGTCGTCCCCAACGATTACCAGGAAGAGTAAATGGCAGACAAGATCCGATTACTACCCGAGGTCGTCGCCAATCAGATCGCCGCGGGCGAGGTCGTCAACCGGCCCTCCTCGGTGGTGAAGGAGATGATGGAGAATGCCCTCGACGCAGGTGCGGCCTCCGTGAAAGTCAATTTCCGCGACGGCGGCAAGGACCTGATTCAGATCGTGGACGACGGCTGCGGCATGTCGCCCATCGACGCGCGCATGGCTTTCGACCGCCACGCCACGAGCAAGATCGGGGCCGTGGAGGATATTTCCGCCCTGCACACGTTCGGATTCCGCGGCGAGGCGCTGGCTTCGATCGCCGCCGTGGCGCAGGTGGAGCTGCGCACGCGGCAGGAGGGCGACGAGGTGGGCACGCAGACCGAGATCAACGGCGGGCAGTTCGCGTCGCAGACGCCCGTGATGTGCCCCGTGGGGTCGCAGTTCTTCGTGCGCAACCTCTTTTACAATGTCCCAGCGCGCCGCCGTTTTCTGGACAAGAGTACGACGTCGGCTTCGCAGATCAAGGCCGAGTTCCAGCGCATCGCGCTCTGCAACCCGCAGATCGCCTTCGAACTCTACGCCAACGACGCTCCGGTCTACACGCTGCAGGCCTCGTCGCTGGCGGGCCGCATCGTGGACGTGGTGGGACGCCATATCAAGCAGAATCTGCTGGAGGTCGAGGCCGACACCTCGATCGCCCGCATCGAAGGCTACATCGGCCGCCCGGCGGCCGCCAAGAAACGCAATTCGGAGCAGTATCTCTTCGTCAACGGACGCTTTTTCAAAAGCAGCTACCTGACGAGCGCCATTCTGAAGGCCTACGAGAAGCTGATTCCCGAGAACTGCCAGCCGTCGTATTTCCTCTTTCTGACGATCGACCCCGGGCGTATCGACGTGAACGTCCATCCGCAGAAGACCGAGGTGAAGTTCGCCGATGAGGAGGCCGTGTGGCAGATCATCAACGCCGCCGTGCGCGAGACGCTGGCCAAGACGGGCGCCGTGCCGCTGATGGATTTCGACCGCGACGGCGTGGTGGAGATTCCCGTGCTGCAGAAAGGCGCCGTGTACAGCGAACCGCAGGCGATGTCCAACAGCGATTACAATCCCTTCCGCGAGGAGTATATCGACCCTTCGGCGCCCGATCCCAACGAGGATTTCACGGGTTTCGACGTCCCTTACCGCGACGGCGGAGCCGTCGCGGACAGCACGTCTTCGGGATTCCGCGCAGGCGGAGGCCGGAGCGCAGGTCCCGCATTCCCTCGGGAAGGCGGCTATGGCCTGGCCGCGACGGACGGCGGGGAGTTCGAGGAGTTCGAGTCCGGAGGCGGTTTCGAGATCGTTCCGGGCGGAGGCTTCGACGACAGCACGCTGGATTTCATCCCCTCGGAGGCAGCTCCCGAGCAGCAGCGTTTCGACCTGGCGCAGCGTCCGGAGTTCACCGATCCCATGCCGCTGCCGGGCGGGTATGTCGCCGCCCTGCTCAACGGCCGTTTCGTGGTGGTGGACGTGCGCCGCGCCCGTGAGCGGATTCTCTACGAAGATTACCTGCGCATGCTGGGCAACGGTTCGTCGGTGAGCCAGCAGCTGCTGTTCCCCGAACGGCTGGTGCTTTCGGGCGACGAATACGCACTGCTGGAAGAGAACGCCGTGGAGTTCGCTTCGCTGGGCTTCGACATCGACTTCTGCGGCGAAGGGGCCGTGGAGGTGAAAGGTACGCCCGCCGACATGCCCGCCGACGCCGTGGACCGGCTGTTGTTCGAACTGCTGCAGGCCTTTGCGACCCCCGTGTCGCTGGCCGACGTCCGGCGGGAGAAGATCGCCGCCGTGATGGCCCGTTCGGGTTCCAAGAGCGCCGGACGGATGCTGTCGCGCGAAGAGGCCGCGGCGCTGCTGGAGCAGCTGGCCGACACGGGCGGTTTCAGTTTCTCGCCCTCGGGCAAGGCGATCACCGCGGAGATCACCTCCGAAGATTTGCGCGCCAAGCTGGGATAATCCCGCGGAAAGAGTTACATTTGCAAAAATTAAAACGTCATGAACCGTTATTTTCAGACCCCTCCGGTCGTCAAGAACCTGATAATCATCAATGTGCTGGTCTATATGGCCACGGCTTTGCTGCCCGTGGGCAATCAGATCATGGAGTACTGCGCCCTGTCGCTCGGGACGCCGTTCTTCCATACCTACCAGTTCATCACCTACATGTTCCTGCATGCCAATTTCGAACATATCTTCTTCAACATGTTCGCCCTGTGGATGTTCGGCCGGACGCTCGAATACGAACTGGGGTCGCAGCGATTCCTGACTTTCTACATGGTCTGCGGCATCGGCGCGGCGCTGATCCAGTACCTTACGGCGCTGGCTTTCGGGGAACTGCCCCTGGTGCTGGTCGGTGCGTCGGGCGCCGTGATGGGCCTGTTGCTGGCTTTCGGCGTGATGCACCCCAATGCGGTCATCATGCTGCTGATACCGCCCATCCCGATGAAGGCCAAATGGTTCGTCATCATCTACGCCGTCATCGAGCTCTTCCTCGGATGGAGGGGCGTGGGCAATGTAGCCCATTTCGCCCACATCGGCGGCATGCTGTGGGGCTTCCTGCTGCTGCACTGGTGGAAACGACGCGGAACGATCCGTTTCTGAACGATGGCTTCGGATTATTACAACGATTACGGAGGACGCCCGGCGAAACGACGCCGCAGCGTCGTCATGGGACTGCTGGACCTGATCCTGACGATCGCGACCGTCGTGGCGGCCGTTACGACGCTGCTGACCTATCTGGTCCCTTATGTCGATCCCGCCCGGGTCTGGTTCTTCCCCGTGCTGGGGCTTGCGGCTCCCGGCATCTATGTCGCGTCGGTGGTGCTGATGCTCTACTGGGTGATCCGCTGGCGCAAGGTGCGGGCGCTGGCGATGCTGGCGGTCGTCGTGCTGGGGCTTTTCAAGGTGTCGCTCTTCTGGCGGCCCGAAATCCGCCGCAGTTACGACGAGGCGGCGGTCACAGACCGCGGGGCATTCCGGGTGATGACCTACAACGTCCGCAGTTTCTACGGCGAGAACGGCGGCAGCAGCGTCGACGACATCCTGCAGCTGATCGCCGACCAGGACCCCGACATCATCTGTCTGCAGGAGTTCAACGCCCGCCTCGCGGAGCGTTCGGCGGAGTTCGCGCTGCTCGACGAGAAGTACGAAAGCGCCCATTTCGGACGCACGCAGGCGCCCGACTCGGTCTACGGTGCGACGATGGCCATCCTGAGCAAATACCGCATCCTGCGGACCGGCACGGTGCTGACGCCCTCGACGTCGGTCTGGGCCGACGTGATGATCGGCGACGACACGGTGCGGGTGTTCAACAACCACCTCCGCTCGACGGCCATCAACGCCTCGGACAACGAGTTCATCACCAGCCGCCGGTTTCTCTCGGACACGGCGCGCGAGACCAAGATACGCAGCATCGTCACGCGCCTGCGCGAGAACAGCGTGCTGCGGGCCCGGCAGGTGGACAGCATCGCCCGGGTGGCGGGCGCGACGCGCACGCGGAAGATCGTCTGCGGCGACTTCAACGATACGCCGATGTCGTATGTCTACCGCACGATGGCCCGGGGCCTGCGCGACGCTTTCAGCGAGTGCGGCTCGGGTTATTCGCATACGTTCCGGGGATTCTACAACACGCTGCGTATCGACTACGTGCTGAGTTCCGAGGGGCTGGAAACCCTCTCCTACGAGGTGATGCCGGTCGAGTATTCGGACCACCATCCCGTCGTCGTGCGGCTGAAAAAACGATCGTAGACGCCCTTGGCCGGAGGCGGGTCGGCCGTTTGGTTAAAATGAAAATTCTTGTTAACTTTGTATGCGGCCGCGGGATCGGTTCCGGGGCCGGAAAACGCAGAACCGGAAAATAAACAGAACCATGATTTTAGACTCTCTGAAAAACTGCGCGTTGTACGAAAACGTCAACCCGCGCATGAAAAAGGCCTTTGCGCTGATCGCTTCGACGGACTGGACGAAGATGGAGCCGGGCATCCACGAGCTCGACGGCAAGGACATCTATGTCAACGTGATGGAGCGCGAGCTCAAACGGAAGCCCGACGCCAAGCTCGAGGTGCACAACGAATACATCGACATCCAGGTGCTCGTCACCGGCAAGGAGGAGTCCTTCGGCTGGAGCGAACGCAAGGATCTCAAACTGCCGCAGGGCGAGTTCGACGCCGCGAAGGACATCCAGTTCTTCGACGACGTGCCGCAGACCTACTATACGCTGCGTCCGGGCCAGTTCACGGTGCTTTTCCCCGAGGACGGTCACGCTCCGATGGTGGGCGAGGGAACGGTGCGCAAGATCATCGTCAAGGTGCGCCGGTAGGCTTACTGCACGATATGAATAAAATCCCGGATGCGGAAGCATCCGGGATTTTCGGTTTTGAGGGCGGCGAATTGCCGATCCGACGGTTCCGGCGGATGATACGGGCAAGCAGGATCAGTCGGAGAGGAAAAAATCCGCAAGTGGGCCGTATCCCAGGGCAGCTGTCAGTGCATCCCAGTTCGCAGGCAGTTCGATTTCGATCGTCGCATATCCGCCGCCGGGCATGGTCTGTGCCTTGTTGCGATTTGGATCGCCTGTTACCAGAATCGGCGTCATATCCGGCTTCATCACCGGGACGGTGTAAAGCCGTTCCTTTGTCGGATACCATGCCGGGGCATCGGTCAATCGTCCGTTTTCGGTACGTATGATTTTTTTGAGATGCTGTTCCACCGTGTATTTGTCCGGATCGAATGCGCTGCCCGGATTGGCCCAATAATTAGCGTAGGCGCGTTCTTGGGCCGGACGTCGGGCTGCGTCGGTCAGGGCCTTTTCCAGGGCCTCCTTTGTCGCATATTCGCGGGCCAGGTCGCGTGCGACGTACTCGGTGATGAGAATCGTGCGGTAGGTGAACGGTTTGCCGCTTCCCAAAGCGAATTGCCCCCGTTCGGCGATATCCCATGCAAGCAGTTTCATGATCTTTTCGCCGTCGGCCGTCGCCGGAGCGAGATTGTTGCCCCAAGTCAGGGCTGAAGCCGCCGTCAGCGTGTTGTCATTGAGTCCGTATCCCTTTTGCACGTGGTAGGGTGCCCATCCGATGCGCAGGCAGGCTGCTTCGTCTTCGGCCATGCACCACGGCATGAGATAGCCGAAAGTACCCATACGGTCCTGTTTGATATAGTAGCCCGCGAGATTCATCATGGCCAGATTGATGAATCGGCCGAGGGCTGCGTTGCGCGGCTCGGAAATTTCGCCCTGCCCGCAGTCGATGCCCAGCTGCCGGGCTACGGGTCCGTTGATCCAACAATAAGGTGTCCATCCGTGGGTGCTGCCCAGGCTTCGGCGGAAATCGGGAGAGCCCATCGCACGGGTAAATGCGATCAGCAGCGGCATGAACTCCGGCGGACACCCCGACATGACGCCGTTGACGGCGACATGCCAGACCAGTACGTCACGATGGGCGATCGGCAGCACTCCGACCGATGCGTCCCAGGGCAGGTCGGTGTATTCGAGGAACGCTTCCACGCGGTTCGCTGTCGGCGGGACGACCGGCAGACCGTCCGACCAGCGCTGGTCGGTGAAATAGCGGTTTATTTCGTTGACCGTTCCCGTGAAAACGACTTCGCGGGCGTCTTTTGTGTTTCGGTCGGCGGCTTGCGCAATCTCCTCTTCTGAAATGGGGCGGGTCAGCGCATCGACGATCTGCGGCCATAGGACGCTGCGTGTGTTTTCGAGCAGTTCTTCGCGGGTGTGGGCGGCGAATGCACCGGGGTAGACTGCCACGCGCGGGGCCGGGACACCGTTGTTGACCGATGTGGAGTAGACCTGCGTCACGAAACCCGGTGCGGCGATGGTTACGGCAGGGATTCCCGAATACTCTGCAGCGATGCTCGACCCCGTCTCTTTCGGGGTGCAGAGCCCGCAGCCTCCGTTGCCGGAAATTACGGCGTCGACGCCCATTTCCCGGAGCTTTCGTTGAAATTCCTCCTTGGCTTGGCGGGTAACGCCCGGTGCCGGGTAGACGCCGGCGGACCCGATTTCATTCAGAAGAATGACTTTGGCCGTCGGATAGTCTTTCAAAATCAGCCGTTTGATCTCCGGGTGCGTCACCGAAGCCATGAAACTTCCTCCCACTATGGCTATTGTCTTTCCTTCCAGCGTGCTGAGCCGGGGAGCCTGTTCGAGCATCGGAACAGTCGTGCGGCCGACGGGGGAGACTACGGCGTAACGTTGTTCCGTCGCGTCTGAGAATAGGCCGGTTTCGATACGGCATCGGTCGTTACACTCGGACTGGAAAGCCTGTGCAAGCGCGGTGTTTCCGCTTACGCAAATCAGCAGACACGCCGAGATGATTTGCGTCATCCTTTTTTTGTTTACGGTTTTCATATCGGTTTTCGTGTGGTTGTTTCCGCTATGGTACCGTAAAGGTATGCCGCACAATGGGGTTGACGATCCGCATCTGCTGTGAAACGGCCTTTTTCCTCGGTGGAACAGCTGTTTCAGACCGTGAAATGATGAGGGCAGGAGAACTATTTGCCGATTCCGAAGTAGCGGAACCCTGCGGCCGTGACCTCCGGTTTGTCGAAGATGTTGCGGCCGTCGACGATCGCGTCGCCGCACATCGCCGCGTGCAGCTGGGCCCAGTCGGGCATGCGGAACTCTTTCCACTCGGTGATGAGAGCCACGGCGTCGGCGCCCTCCGCCGCCTCGTACATCGTCCGGGCGTAGCGGATCGGCCGCCCGGACCTCCGTCGCGGCGCTTCGGGCATGGCGACCGGATCGTGGGCGCAGACTTCGGCGCCGGCATTCAGCAGGAGGTCGATCACCACCGTCGCAGGAGCTTCGCGCATGTCGTCCGTCTCGGGCTTGAACGCCAGTCCCCAGATTGCGACGAGCCTGCCCCGCAGGTCGCCCAGGGCCGCCTGGAGTTTCTCGAATACCACGTTTTTCTGCTGTTCGTTGACCCGCTCGACCGCTTCGATGACCTGCATCGTGTAGCCGTTCTCGCGGCCCGTGCGGGCCAGCGCTTTCACGTCTTTCGGGAAACACGAGCCGCCGTATCCGCACCCGGGGTAGAGGAACTTGTTGCCGATGCGGGCGTCGGAGCCGATGCCTTTGCGGACCATCTCCACGTCGGCGCCCACGCGGTCGCAGAGGTTGGCGATGTCGTTCATGAACGAGATGCGCGTGGCCAGCATGGCGTTGGCGGCGTATTTGGTCATCTCGGCCGAAGGGATGTCCATGAACAGCACCCGGAAATTGTTGATCAGGAACGGCCGGTAGAGCTTGGCCATCAGCTTGCGGGCCCGTTCGCTTTCGACGCCCACGACCACGCGGTCGGGCGACATGAAGTCCTTGATGGCGGCCCCCTCTTTGAGGAATTCGGGGTTCGAGGCGACGTCGAACGGCACCCGGCAGCCCCGTCGGGCGAGTTCCTCCTCGATCGCGGCCTTCACCTTCCGGGCCGTGCCCACGGGCACGGTGCTCTTGGTCACCAGCACGGTGTATTTCTTGATGTGGCGCCCGAACGCGCGGGCCACTTCCAGCACGTATTTCAGGTCGGCCGAGCCGTCCTCGTCGGGCGGGGTGCCGACGGCCGAGAAGACCACCTCGACATGATCGAGGCACTCGGTGAGGTCGGTGGTGAAGTGGAGGCGTCCTGCGCGGACGTTGCGCCGCACGAGCGTTTCGAGCCCCGGTTCGTAGATGGGGATGACGCCGCCGTTCAGCGCGTCGATCTTCTTCCTGTCTATGTCCACGCAGGTGATGTCGAGACCCATTTCGGCGAAGCAGGCTCCCGATACCAGGCCGACATAACCCGTACCCACGATTGCAATTTTCATCATAGTCTTGCTGCGGTTTCTTGAATTCGCAACGGTAAAGATAACGGTTTTTTCTGAAATTCCTTGTCCCTGAGAAGAAAAGGGGCGGCCCGCCGGGCCGCCCCTTTCGCGTCATTCGCTCCGCCGCCGTTCGGCGATGCGGTTCGCCAGTGTCCGGCAGGATGCGTAGATGTCGGGCGAAAAGCCCTGCTTCATCTCCACGGGATCGCACAGAGATTCCCACTTCATCTTCTGGGCGAATTCACCCAGCAGGCGCACCGAGGCCCCGGCCCAGCAGAACGAGCCGAACCAGCCGAATTTGCGCTGCGGGATGCAGCGGGCGGCCAGCCGGTCGAGCAGTTCGGCGACGGGCGGGAAGAGGCTGCCGTTGTAGGTCGGGCCGCCGACGATCAGCGTGTCGAAACGGAAGACGTCGCGCAGGACCACCGAAGGATCGGCGTACGACAGGTTGTAGACCCTGACGGGGCCGACCCCTTCGGACGCCAGTTCGCGGGCGATGCGCTCGGCCATCTGCTCCGTGTTGCCGTACATCGAGGCGTAGGCCACGACCACGCCCGGCTCGCCTTCGTAGCGGCTCAGGCGGTCGTAAATATCCATCACCCGGGGGATCTCCCGCTGCCATACGGGACCGTGCGTCGAACAGATCGTCTCGACGGGGAGCGTGCGGACCTTTTGCAGGGCCTTCTGCACCGGGCCGCCGTATTTGCCCACGATGCAGGCGTAGTAACGGCGCATCTCGTCCCAGTAGCGGTCGGTGTCGACCTGCGAGTCGGTGATGCCGCCGTCGAGGGCTCCGAATGTGCCGAAGGCGTCGCCCGAAAAGAGCGTCCGCTCACCGGCGCACCAGGTGACCATCGTTTCGGGCCAGTGCACCATCGGGATCATGTGGAACGAAAGCACCTTGCCGCCGCCCAGGTCGAGCGTGTCGCCCTCCCGGACCTCGACCGTACCCCCGGCGATGCCGTAGAACCCGTCGATCATCTGGAGCGTCTTGGCGTTGCCGACGATCTCGAGATCGGGGTAGAGGCGGCGCAGCGCCGTGATCGATGACGAGTGGTCGGGCTCCATGTGGTTAACGACGAGGTAGTCGATCTTCCTATTGCCGATCACTTCGCGGATATTGGCTTCGAGACGGCTGCCGAAGGCCTCTTCGACGGTGTCGATCAGCGCGATCTTTTCGCCCGCGACCAGGTAGGCGTTGTACGATACGCCGATCGGAAGCGACCAGAGGGCTTCGAAGCGAGTGGTGGTGCGGTCGTTGACCCCGACGTAGTGGATGCCGGGACGTATTTCGGTTATTGCCATAACTGTTTTTTATTTGTTCGGTCGCAAAATTACGAAAAAATTCGCCTTCTGCGAAATATCTTACGGGTATCAAAAAAGAGGCCGTTCCCTTTGCGGGGAACGGCCTCGGCACGGTTGCAGCCGGCGTTATTTCTGGAACCACATCTTGGTCCAGATACCGTCCACCTGCGGAACGTTGTCGTTCACGAGCGATTCGCGCGAAGGATAGGGCCAGCGGCTGATCAGATCGGTGTAGAGCGAGCGGATCATCTCCGGCACTTCGAGTTTCGGATAGCCCGTCCGGCGCTGCTCGGACCACGCCTCGAGCGGGCGCATCATCATCTCGATGCGCTGCTGTGCGGCGATCGTCTCGATCACCTTTTCGTCGCCGCCCAGCGTTGAGAGGGCGGGAACGCCGTCGGCGAAGGTCTTGGCATCGGCCGCAGCGACTCCGACGTTGGTGCAGGATGCTTCCAGTCCCTTCTTGAAATATTCGTCGGCTTTGGTGAGGTCTTTGGTGACGCCAAGACCGCGGGCATAGGCCTCGGCCACGTAGAACATCACTTCAGGATAGGAACAGAGCACGTCGGGATAGTCCGACTTGAACAGGTTGTCGAGGTTGAAACGCGCTTCGGTGATCTCCGAAGGATCTTCGGCCTCCATGGCCGAACCCTCGTGCGTGGATGCGATACCCACGTACTTGCCCTCTTCGTTGGGGTAGAAGTAGAAGGGACGGCGCGGGTCGTCGGTCGCGTTCATCGGATCGACGATTTCCGGCGTGCCGAAATACATCCAGCCGAGGAATCCCGGATTCTGGTTGTCGAATTCGGCGTTGGGATTCCGGTTGCCCGGGCTGTCGTAGAACGGGAACTTGCAGTCGTCGGCCGACGAGGCGAGCAGGTCGCCCTCTTCGATCAGCGCTTTGATCTTGGCGCTGACGTCCTCCTTGTTGGAGAGGTACATGTAGATCTTCAGCTTGATGGACTTGGCCAGTTTGCGCCATTTGGTCATGTCGCCCCCGTAGTAGAGGTCGTATTTGGAGATCGTGTTCGGGTCCGCCTCGTCGATCTGGTCGATAGCCTCGTTCAGCAGTCCTTCCAGCGCGTCGAGCACCTCTTTCTGGGTGTCGAATTTCGGTTCCTTGATCTCGTCGATGCGCCATGCTTCGCTGTAGGGGATGTCGCCGAAGAGCATGGTCGTTTCCCAAAAGACGGTTGCCGTCAGAATCTTGCACTGGGCCTCGGCGTTGACGTGCCCCTTCTCCTGAGCGAATCCGATCGCACGCTGAAGGTTGTAGCCCGTGCTCGAATAGGTGCCTACCCAGGCGTTGCCCGACGAGTATTCGGCGTCGATGCCGTAGGGTTCGCCGCCGAAGATGTAGTTGAACCACTGGGTTTGCTCGGAGGCGGTCTGCGCGGCGTACATCAGGGTGAGGAACTGGTCGGCGCCGCAGCGTTTCATACTGTAGTTCAGGGCCGCGTTGGAGAACAGGTATCCGGGATCGACCTCCGTGGCGGCATATTCGTTCGTGTTGATGTCCAGCCAATCGCCGCAGGACTGCAGTCCGCTGGCAGTGCCGCCGACCGTCAGGGCGATTAGGAATTTATATGCTAATTTTTTCATACGGTGCTGCGTTTTAGAAAGTTAACTTGATGTTGAAACCGTAGCTGCGCGTCGAGGGAATTCCGGCGTACTCGATGCCCGAGCCCACCGACGAAGGACCGAAGATGCTGGCTTCGGGGTCGATGTGCGGCACGTTCGATTTGATGAGCCACAGGTTGCGGGCTTCGAAACCGACCGAGAGCGAGCCGATGAAGCAATGCTCGAACCACTTTTTCGGCATCTGGTAAGCCAGCACGATCTCACGCAGTTTGATGAACGTGGCATCGAAAACGTTCGCTTCGGTGATCGACTTGTCGTAGTTGGTGTTCCAGAACTGGTACGGGGAGATGGCCTTGGTATTTTCCGCGCCGGTGTTCTGACCGTCCTTGTAGATGAATCCCTTGTCGACTATATCGGCGCGGTCGTTGCCCAGCGTCTCTTCGGCCAGACCACTCGTGCGCAGCTGCTGCACCGTTCCCGAGTACATGACGCCTCCGTAACGGATGTCGAGCAGGAAGCTCAGCGAAAGTCCTTTGTACGAGAACGTGTTGCCGATACCCATCGTCCAGTCGGGAGAGACCTTGCCGAGGTTCTTCGTGTCGGAACTCTTGATGCGCGTACCGTTCTCGCTGATGGCGAAATTGCCCGCTTCGTCGCGCAGCCAGTAGGAGCCGTAGAGGCTGAACGATTCGCCTTCGACCGCCTTGATCTGGGTGCCCTCGTAGCCCGAAGCAAGCGTGTAGGCCTTGACCGAGGGATCGAGCTCCTTCACGAGCTGTTTGTTCGACGCGAAGTTCACGTCGATGTCCCAGCGGAAGTTCTTGGTCTGCACGGGAGTTCCGCCCAGCAGAAGTTCGACGCCCTGGTTGGTGATGACACCGGCGTTCTTACGCATGTAGAAGAAGCCCGTGGAGTTGGCGACGTCCAGGCGGACGATGTTCTTGGTCGTCTTCTGGTAGTAATAGGTGGCGTCGAGATGCAGGCGGCCGTTGAAGAACCGCAGGTCGGCGCCGACCTCGAACGAAGACTGGTTCTGCGGCTCGAGGTTCGGGTCGGGATAGGTTCCCGTCGCTTCATAGCCCAGCAGACCGCCGAACGGGAAATAGTTGGAGCATCCGAACTGTCCGAACACCTCCGAAACGGGGTAGTAGAGGAAATCGAGCTGGTAGGGCGCCGTGTCGCTGCCGACGTTGGCGTAGCTGACGCGGAACTTGCCGAAGCTCAGCACGTCGTTCTTCGGAATCAGCTCCGAGAAGACGAATCCGGCGCTGACCGAGGGGTAGAAGTAGGAGCGGTGCGACTTGGGCATGGTCGACGACCAGTCGTTACGTCCCGTGACGCTCAGGTAGACGATGTCCTTGTAGCTGAGGTCCACCTCGCCGTAGAGGCCGATCAGGCGCGATTTCACCAGGTCGTTCGTCGATACGACGCTCTCGGCGTTGGCATAGGTGTAGACGTCCGCCACGAGCAGGTCCTTGGCCGAAACTTCCAGGTATTTGGTCATGTTCTGGTTGATGTTATGGCCCAGCATCACCTTGAGCCCCCAGTCCTCGTTGAACTTGGCGTCGTAGGAGATCATCAGGTCGTTGTTGATCTGACGGTTGGTGATGTCGTTGGTGTTGAACTGCCCCTTCGGACGTCCGATCGTACCGCTGGCCCAGATCTGACGGCGCTCCTCGTGGAAGTAGTCGGTACCCAGGTTGTCGGTGATCGTCAGCCCCTCGACGGGTTTGTAGGTGACGGTCGCTGTACCGTAGAGACGGTCCACCGTATTGGTGAAGAGGTTTTTGTTGACCGTCCAGTAGAAGTTGCCGCTGGTGCTTCTCTCGGTGATCTTGCCCTGCGTGCCGTCTTCGTTCATCCAGTTGTCTTTCAGCCAGTTCAGGTCCCAGTTGCGGGCGATGCCGTTGATTTGGGGAACCAGCACGTTGATTTCGTTCGATCCCTGGGCGGGCCGGCCGGCCGACGAGGTGTGCGAATAGTTGAACGAAACGCGGGCTTCGAGTTTGTCGTTGAACTTGCGGCCGCCGTTGAACGCCACGTTATATTTGTCGTAGTCATTCTTGGGGATGATACCTTTCTGGTTGTGCGCCGTGAAGCCCAGACGGAAGTCGTTCTTCTCGTCGCCGCCGGCTACCGAGATGTTGTTGATATACGTATGCCCCGTGTTGTAGAAATCCTTGACGTTGTTTTTATAGGCTTTCAGCTGGACCTCGTCGCCCAGGAAATTCTGGACGGTCTGTCCCTCGATCTTGGGACCCCAGCCGTTCTGCGAATGGGGGTTGTAGGTGCCGTCGGAGGAGTTGCCGCCGGCATAGCTGTTCTGGAAGTCGGGAGCTTTCAGGATGTTTTCGAAACGCAGCGTCGAGTTGATCGTCACGCTGGTTTTCTGCATCCGCGAACCTTTCTTGGTCGTGATGATGATGGCGCCGTCCTTGGCCCGGGCGCCGTAGAGAGCCGTTGCGGCGGCGCCTTTCAGGACGTTGATCGACTCGATGTCATCGCCCGAGATGTCGCCCATGCGGTTGCCCACGTCGACCGAACCGTTGATGCCGGTCGGGTTGTAGCTCTGGTTGCTGACGGGCATGCCGTCGATGACGAAGAGCGGCGAACCGGCCGAGCCGAGCGACGACTGGCCGCGGATGATGATGCGCGAACCGCCGCCTGCGGTACCCGAAGCCGCGGAGATGTTCACACCGGCGACTTTACCGGCCAGCGCATTGAGGACGTTGCCTTCGCGGGCCTTGTTGATCTCGTCCGCCTTGACGGTGGATACCGAGTATCCGAGCGACTTTTCGGAGCGGGTGATGCCCATGGCCGTCACCACGACCTCGTCCACGCCGATCGCGTCCTCTTTCATCCGGACGTTGATGACGCTCTTGCCGTTGACGGGAACGGTCTGGTTCTCCATGCCGATGAACGAGAAGAGCAGTTTGGCGTCGTTGCGGGCCGATATGCTGTATGCGCCTGCAGCGTTTGTCGTGGTGCCGACGGAAGTGCCTTCGACGACCACAGTCACGCCGGCGATCGGTTTGCCGTCGGAACCGGTAACCGTGCCGGAAATTTGCTTACTTTGGGCCTGGGAAAGTAAAATTCCCCCCCCCAGCAATGCAATTAACGTCAGTAGAATTTTTCTTACCATACGCGTTAATCAATTAGTTTTTTAAAATAAAAAGTTCATAACAAAGGTAAACATTTGCTAAGTCTCTTACAAATAAATTATTAAAAAAAATCATTAATGTAACATATGCGGACCGGAACGCTGTGAAAAGATTACAGTTTGTCGTACACCGACCCCGACCGGTTACGATTTGCAACCGGGTTTTTCGGGCATTTTTTTGCTGAAAAGCCGAATTTGTTGTTCCGGAGGACGGTTCCGTATGTCAGAAAATTTCCCTGAACGAGCTCAGAACCGTTTCCCGCTATCTTCGCGGTACAATACGTCAAGCCGTTTCGACAGTCTTTCCATATCCCCGTCGAGTTTCGCGTGGGTGATGTTCGCGTAAATCTGGGTCGTGCGTATGTTTTTATGGCCCAGCAACTTGCTGATGGTCTCTATCGCCATTCCCTGCGAAAGCGTGATCGTCGTCGCGAAGGTATGGCGCGCCGAGTGGAAGGTGATGTGCCGCGGAATGCCCGCCAAAGACATGATGCGCTTGAGACACAGGTTGCACCAGCCGTTGGTCGGCAAATCGAAAATCTGCATGTTGCGTTGCACCGGTTTGTATTTCAGAAGGATGGCATAGGGAACGGTGAACAGCCGGACCTGAACCGACGAACCCGTCTTACGTCGGGTCGTGCTGATCCACATCTGTTTTCGCTCCTGCTGAATATGCTGCGGCGTAAGCATCCGCAGGTCGACGTATGAAAGCCCCGTGAAGCAGCTGAACAGGAACGCGTCGCGCACGAGCTGGATGGTCGGATCGGTCACTTCCAGCCGGATGAGTTTCTGTATCTCATCGATGGACAGGTAGTTGCGCGGTACGAATTCGCTTTGCAGTTTGTAACCGGCAAAGAAATCCTTGGCCAGATAGCCGCGGCCCCGTGCCAGCATGAGGATATGCTTCAGCGCGATCATGTAAATCCAGGCGGTGTTCTTCTTACGGCCTTCGTCGTGCATGATGTACTGATGGAACCCCGTCAGGAACTCCCTGTCGAGCTCCTTGAATGACAGGTCCTTGCGGTTGTAACGGTCATTGATGTAATTTTCGAGGTGCCGGTATACGCACCTATATTTATAATAGGTGGTTTTGCTGCGACTTACGTCGACCAACTGTCCGAACTCTTCGTTGTGCCGGCGGAAGAAAGCCAGAAGGGTTTCCCGGTGCCGGTCGTTGCCCAAATACATGCTTTTGACCATCTGAGGCGTCACCAACGTCTGCTGGTGGAAGAGCGTATTGTAGCATCTTTCAATGTGATAGCGGATTTGCGAGAGGCGTTCGTTGATACGGGCAGCAGCCTCGCCGCGGCCTGTCA
>CATKXN010000009.1 GCA_949840605.1 uncultured Alistipes sp. | reverse complement strand
CTTCGAGGAATCCCTCTTCGAGGGCTTCGTGGAGGCAGGGCTTGCCGTCGTACCAGTACCAGTCCCAGATCAGTACGTCGATGCCACTGTTTTTGCAGAGCTTGTTGTATACTTCCCAGGTCGAGGGAAGGCTTTCGTCCAGCTCCCCCAGCAGCGGTGTCCGTGGTTGCTGATGTCCTTCGAACCAGGGGCGTGCGCTGCGGATGAGGTTGTATTCGGTCCATCCGGGCGCATAGATCTTATTGTGGAGGGCCGAAGCGTGGTAATTCGGGAATGTATAGCAGGCAACGGTCAATCCTTCGGGTTTCCTGAGCAGCGACGGGTCGCCGACCAGCTCCTGCAAATCGTCGGGAAGGCGGTAGGTCGGCGTCTGCCGGGTTTTATCGGTTTTTTTCTGTGCGGAGACGGTGAAGGATGCGGCAGTCAGGCATATCAGTAAAAACAGCGTTCCCGTCGTTGTCAACGATCTTTTCATGGTTGTACGCATTTATTTACCAGATTCGGTTTTCGCTTCGACTCTGGTTGGCCGGGGACCCATATAGGAATACTTCATGCCGCCGAAGTCGATTACGATCTTCTGGATCATCATGCCCGGATGGGCGGCGAAGATCCGGACGGTGTGTTTGCCCGGTTCGGAGATCATGTGCGAGGTCTTGTTGATGCGGCAGTTGCGCATGATGCTCTGTATCCAGAGCGTGCTGTAATAGGGGGCTCCGGCTTCGGGCAGGTAGACGGGGCTCCTGTCGACCATGACGCCGTAGCGTGTGCCGTGCTCATCGTCGAGTGGGAAGATCGGCACCATATAGGTATAGACGTCGACGGGACCCGTGGTGAAGGAGTAGAAATCGTACTCGATCATCGGATAGCGGTCCAGCGGAGCCGGTGCCACGTAATTCGAGGTCAGTTCCAAACCGGGGTAAAAGTCGGCCATGGCGAAGGGATCGCCCAGCTGTACGACGGTGTCTTCGAATCCGTAACGGGCGATCTTGTCGAACGTGATTCCGTGGCGTTCGAATTTGCGGTGGAAACCCGCGGCGTCGATCGAAACCACGCCGTTATCCTCCACATAGAGGCCGGCCAGGCTGTCGCGGACGATCTCTGCGGGATTGAACGCCGAGACGTATACCGTTTCTTCCGCACCGGCGCCCTTGAATACGATCTGGGCGCTGAGGCTGCGGCCTTTGGGCGCCTTGTCCCAGTCGACCGATACGTTCACCCGCTGTTCGCAGGGGGTGCTGCCGGCCGTCTTGTCGAGTTTGATCCAAGGTTCGGACGGCTGCGCACTCCATTCCAGCTCACCGCGGCCCGTGTTGAACACATCGACGTAATAGGTCTTGTCGGTGAAGGGGTTGAAGGCGGGCAGCGTGTGGAGGCTGTTCATTCCTGTTCGGAGCGTTTCGCTCTCGGCGTGAACGCCCAGTCCCGGTTCGGCCGAGGGTTCGACCTTTTTCGTAGGCGGGACGTAGACATCTCTCCAACCGCCCTGTGCCAGTGTCATCATGTAACGCCATTTGCCGTCTTTGAGTTCGTTGTAATCCTTCGTGATCTTCCGCAACTCGCTGACGGCGGCATTCACGCGTTCCCGGACCTGATTGGCCGAAACTCGCCCCTGTGCCGCGTACCAGCGGTTGCGCTGGGCTTCGAGGATGGCGATGTTGAGCAGTGCGGCGCCTTTGACCGGATAGTAGACCAGTTGGAAGAAACCCGGTTTGGAGGCTTCGTCCAATTGTGCGTAAACCGCATCGGCCTTCGCTGAAATGGCGGCGTAACGGGCTGTGCGCCGTTCGGCTTCGCGGTAGTTGTCTTCGGCGAAATGTTGTTCCAGGTGGTGTTGCATGTGCTCGGGCTTGCGGGCGAATGCAAGGCTGAAATATTCGTCGAAGATGTATTGGAGTGCATCGCGGTGTTGTTCGCCGAAGTATTTCGACAGCGTGTTCGCGTAGTAGAACCCGACGTTCTCCACCGTGAAGGCGTCGATGTCCCATGCCATGTCGAGGAAGAGCGAAAGGGCGTTTTCGGCGGGCTTGATATCACCTACGTTGGCGAGCCAGATGCGGTCGGCCGTGGTGTCGTAAGCCCTTTTCAGTTCGGTGTACATCTGTACCGGAGGATTGGTGTTGATCCACAGGAAATTCATCGGGGGACCCCAGTACGAGAGGTGGTAGTAGACGCCCGAACGTCCGCTGCGTTTCTGCTCTCCGGCGTTGCTCAGCCGTTTCATGTAGCCGAAATCGTCGTCGCCCCAGACGATGGTCACGTCGTCGGGGAGTTTCATGCCGTGTTCGTAGGTATGCAGTACCTCTTTGTAAGGGGTGAAAGCCTGCGGAATCCGGTCGGCGGGTTTCCCGAGCACGTCGCTCAGGATCTGCCGCTGGTCGTCGAACACCTTTTCGAGCACGCGGGCCTGCTCCTCGAGGGTCAGGTTGCCGGCCATTACGGCGTCGTGGATGCCGCGCATCGCCAGCGTGTAGACGTTCTCATAGGCGCCGTTCTCTTCGACCCGTTTGCGCAGCACCTTGTTGATGCCCTCCTTGTTGGTGACATAGTTCCAGTCGCCCATCGTCTTGCGGTCCCATTCGCTGGCGTTGTTGAACAGCAGGGGCTCGCAGTGCACCGATCCCATGACGATCGCCAGGCTGTCGGCGACCAGTTTGTTGTCGGGATAGTAGTTGAACGCCTTGGTACAGGAGTGCATGGCCGGGCAGAGGTAGTTTCCCTTCATGCGCAGGAGCAGTTCGCAGATTTTCGAATAGGTTTTGGGGCCGATGTCGCCCACTTCGGGTTCGAAAGTCTTGGCGGCCCAGGGCTTGAGTCCGAAATCCTCGTCGTTGATGAACAGACCGCGGTATTTGACCGACGGTTCTTTCGAACGGTAGGATTTCACGTCCAGCGCGAGATGGTCTTTTCGTGCAACGGGAACGTCGGCCCACCAGTACCACGGACTTACGCCGATGGCCTCCGATACGGAGAATACGCCGTAAGCGGTGCCCCGGCGGTCGGACCCGGCGATGACCAGCGCCTTGCGGATGCCGGGGGCAGGACGCTCTACGACCTCGACGGCGTATTGCTCCCAACCGTCCCTGATCTGGTCCACGCTCAGCCGTCCTTCGGAAACCAGCTTGTCGATCAGGTTGTTGCGTCCCAGCGTGCCGATCACTACGATCGTCGCTTCCTTGGCTGCGGGCAGCGTTCGGACGGTGGCGTTGCGGCCTGTCACCAGGCCGATGTCCTGCGAAAGAAACCCGGCGGCACGTTTCACTACTTCGAAGTCCCGGTCGTCGTAATAGAGGGTCGCCACGGAGTTCTTGCCGGCCAGCAGGAACTGACTGCCGGCGGGTTTCCCCGTCGCCAGGGAAATTTGCGCAATCGCTCCGGCAACCCCGCATACGGAGAGCAGCGCCGCCAGGAACATCGTTCTTACACACATTCTTGTCATGTCGTTTTCAGGTTTTATGGTTTAGAAAAGAGGTGTCGGTTGCGGGGTCTCCGAAGGTTGCGTATCCCGGACCGTCGGCCATCCGTCGACCCATTCGATCTTGTCGAGCAGCAGTTTGCGGCCCCGCGGGTCGCGGGAGTCCACGGCGTGATAGAGCAGCCAGTCGTCGCCCGCCTTGTCGGTGACGATATCGGAGTTGTGTCCGGGGCCGACGAACCGGTCGCTGCGCCGGATGACCACCTCGCAGCCGTTGTCGAGCATCGCTTTTCCGGATTTGTCGGTATAGGGACCCATCAGGTTGCGCGAACGGCCCACGACGGTGGTGTAGGTGCTGTTGAGACCTTCGCAGCAGGAACCGATCGAGGCGAAAAGGTAATAGTAACCGTCCCGTTTGTGGATGCAGGTCGCTTCGAAAGCCCCTCCGGCGATCTGCTTCGGTTCGCTGCCGGTTTTCACGGCGAGCCCGTCTTTGGTGAGCTCCACGGCATAAATACCCCAGAAACTGCCCCAGAAGAGGTAGTTGCGTCCTTTCTCGCGCACGAACTCCGGGTCGATGGAGTTGAACACGCCGATCGTGTTGCTGCGGAACAGCGGTCCGTGGTCTTTAAAAGGCCCCTGCGGGCTGTCCGCCGTCGCCACGCCGATACCGCATGTCTCGCTTCCTCCCCAGGTGGACATCGAATAGTAGAGCAGGTATTGTTTTTTCAGCCGGTTGATGTCGGGCGCCCATAGCCCGCCTTTGGGCTCGAACGTGGGGCGTGTCTCCTGGCTGAATGCCGTGCCGACGCGCTCCCAGTTCACCAGGTCGGAGGAACGGACGATGGGTATGCTGTAACCGTGGCCTTCCGTGGCGTAGAGATAGAAGCAGCCGTCGTCGGCACAGATAACCGTCGGGTCGGGCATGTCGAAGTCCATGACCGGATTGGTGTAGGCGTTCTGGGCACGGATGCCGGACGCAGGGAAAAGAATGCCGCAGAGAACCAGTGTTTTGAGGAGTTTCTTCATCGGTTTTTACTGTTTGTTGTTTATCAGATGACTTCGGTCGGGGGAGGGCCGGCGTAGGAGCGTTTCATGCCGCCGAAGTCGAGTACGATCTTCTGGACTACTACGCACGGATCTCCGCAGATGATCTTGACGGTGTGCCTGCCGGGGCGGTCGATGTGCAGCGTGGTTTTCTTCACGGCGCAGTTTTTCAGCACGTTTTCATACCAGGTCTGTGCATATTCGAACGAGGAGGTTGTGGGGTTCATTACCGGGCCTTCGTCGATCGCTACGCCGTATTTGGTCTCCGTTGAGGAGGTTTCGTGGGCGAACGGGCGGTCGGCGCTCAGCGGGAAGGTGGGCAGCATGTAGGTGTATACGTCGACCGATCCGCTGCTGAAACTGTAAAAATCGTATTCCAGACGGGGTGTATGGCGGCCTCCGGTGCGCTGCATGCCGCTCAGGGGATGTCCCATCATGACGGCTTTCTTTTCGTATCCGAGGTTGTCGATGAGCGTCACTTTTACCTGCTCGTTCTCAAATTTGCGGTGGAAGCCGGCAGCCGGGATCGAGACACACCCGTTGTCCTCCACATACAGTCCCTTGATCGTTTCCGGTGCGGGAGTTGCTGGGTTGAAGACCGAGACGAGAACGGTCTCCCGTTCGCTGCCGGCGTCGATGCGGACCGATCCCTGGATGCGTTCTCCGACGGGAACCTTTTCCCAGTCGATCTCTACGGACAGTTCCTGCTGTGTGGAGGTCGTCCCCGACGTGCGGCCGAGACGAATCCATTCGTCGGAGGGCGCGGCGGTCCAGACGAGGGGTCTGTCGCCCTTGTTGAATACGTCGATCCGCCCCGTGCGGCGGGTGTAAGCGCTGAAAGCAGGGAGTTCGTGGAAACTGCTCCGGCCTTTGAGCACGTCCTCCGACTCGGCCCAGACGCCCATCGATGCTCCGGACTGCAGGGCGACGCTGTCCAGCGCCGGCAGTTGGTAGTAGGAGCAGGCGAAACCCTGGCGAGTCGTCATGATCCGGTTCCACTTGCCGCCCAGCAGTTCGTTGTAGCCGGCGGTAAGGTTTTGCAGCGAATCGTAATGCGCCCGGACCTCGTCGCGCAGCGTGTTGGCGGAGGCACGGCCCTGCCGGGCGTACCAACGGTTCCGCTGTCCGCCGAGAATCATTTTGTTGAGCTGCTCCGTGGCCCGGACGGGGTAGTACAGCAGTTGGTAGAAAGCGGGTTTCTCGACCTCCGGAAGAGCGTTCATCACCTCTTCGGCCAGTTTGCCGATCCGGTCGTATTCGGCTACGCGGCGGCCGGCCTCCCCGTAGTTGGCGCAGGAGAAATCCGTGTCGGTGCAGCGTTCCCGGCCGTGTTTGTCGGTCGCCCACTGGTAGCCCCAGCCCATCAGTTCGGGCTTGCGCTGGAAGGCCAGGTCGTAGAACGTCGCGGTGATTTCGCGGAAGGTGTCGTAATACCGGTCGCCGAACATCCGGCTGAGCGTTCGGGCCTGATAATCGGCCACGTTGGTATAGTCGAACCGGTCGATGTCGTATGCCATGGCCAGAAAGAGGTCGACGGCCGGTTCGCAGGCCTTGATATCGCCGGCGTTCAGCAGCCAGATGCGGTCGGCCGTGGCGTCGTAGGCTTTGCGGAGCTCTTCGTACATCAGTGCCGGCGAGGTCGAGGAGAGCCAGAGATAGTCGTGCGGTTTGCCCAGATAGGAGGCGTGATAATAAACGCCCGAACGCCCCGAACGTTTTCGTTCGCGCTCGCCGCTCAGCCGTTTCATGTAGCCGTAGTTGTCGTCCGGCCAGATGATCGTCACGTCGTCAGGCAGTTCGAGACCGTTCGAATAGACTTCCAGCACCTCCTTGTACGGGGTGAAAGCCTGCGGGATTTCCTCTCCGGGTTTACCCAATTCGTCGACGAGCAGCTGCCGCTGGTCGTGCAGGGCGCCTTCCAGTTGGCGGACGCGTTCTCTTATGTCGCTGCTGCCGGTCATGGCCCGGTCGTGGAGACCGCGCAGAGCCAGCGTATAGACGTTTTCGTAGGCGGCATTCTCGCGGACACGTTGGCGCAGGACACGGTTGATGCCCTCCTTGTTCTTCACATAGTCCCATTCGCCCATCGTCTTGCGGTCCCATTCGCTGGCATTGTTGAACAGCAGGGGTTCGCAATGGACCGATCCCATGACGATGGCGAACGAATCGGCCACCATTTTGTTTTCGGGAATTTTGTTGAAGGCTGTGGAGGCTTCGTGCATGGCCGGGCAGAGGTAGTTGGCTTTCAGCCGGAGCAGCAGTTCGCAGACTTTGGCGTAGGTCTTGGGGCCGATGTTGCCCTGTTCGGGGTCGAACGTGTGCCGCGCCCAGGGCAGCAGCCCCCAATCTTCGTCGTTGATGAACAGGCCCCGGTACATGACCGACGGCGTTTTGGAGACTTCGGGATGAACGTGCAGGTAGAGCGATGTGCGCGGCTTGACGGGGACGTCGGCCCACCAGTACCACGGGCTTACGCCGATAGCGTCCGAAACGGCAAGAAGTCCGTAGGCGGTTCCCCGGCGGTCGCTTCCGGCGATGACCAGCGCTTCGGAAACGCCCGGAACGGGCTTGGCGACCGTTTGGATCAGGTAGCGCTCGCGGCTGCCGGCGATCGTGTCGGCGGCGATTTTGCGCTGTGCGATCAGTCGGTCGATCAGGTCGCTTCGGCCGATCGTTCCGGCAATGATCACGTCGGCGTTTCGGGGAAGCTCGTCGCCGGTGGTCGTAAGTCCTTTCCGTCCCGTGACGAGGGCGAGGTCTGCGGCCAGGAGCTCCGCTGTCTTGCCGACGACCGTCGCGTCGTTGGCGTCGTGACGGATAACCGTCTGCCGGTTCGGTGCGGAGAGCCGGAAAACCTCCTTGCCGGAGGTCTTTTCGGTCAGCCGCACCTGAGCCTGCATGTCCGGACCGTACAGTCCGAGCACGCAGGCGATCAGGATCAGCGTTTTTTTCATCTCGGGTCGTTTTTCCGGTTACACGGCACTGAAAGAGCTGAATCCGCCGTCGACCGGAATGACAGCGCCGGTGATGAAGCTCGCTTCGTCCGAGCAGAGGAATTTCACGATTCCGTTCAGTTCGGAGATGTCGCCGAAGCGTCCCATCGGCGTATGGGCCATCACCTTTTTGCTGCGTTCGGTGTAGGAGCCGTCCGGGTTGATCAGCACGGCCCGGTTCTGGTCGCCGATGAAAAAGCCCGGGGCGATGGCGTTGACACGAATCCTGTCGCTGAATTTGAGCGCCATCTCCATAGCCATCCACTGGGTGAAGATATTGATCGAGCTTTTGGCCATCGAATAACCCAGTACGCGCGTGATCGCCGAATAGGTGGCCATCGAGGAGACGTTGATCATCACACCGTATTTCTGTTCGGCCATCGTTTTGCCGAATACCAGGCAGGGATAGACCGAACCGTACATGTTGAGGTCGATCACCCGGTTCAGGTCCGTGATCTTCATGTCGAAGACCGTCTGGTCTTCGCGCAGCGTGGCGCCGGGAAGATTGCCGCCGGCCGCGTTGACCAGAATGTCGATGTGGTCCCAGCGGTCGAGTATCTGTGTCTTCACCTTTTCCAGACTTTCTGTGTCGAGCACGTTGCAGGTGAATCCGGCGATCTCTCCGTAGGGGGAGAGTTCAGCCACCCGTTTGTCGATGTTTTCCTGACGGATGTCGAGGATGACTACTTTCACTCCGGCTTTGACCAGGCTGTCCGAGATATTTCCTCCCAGCACTCCGCCTCCGCCTGTTACAATGGCAACTTTGCCTTTTAGATTACTCATTTCTTTGTTGAATTTATTTGGATTTATTCTTCGCCCGAAGGAACGACTACGGGCTCTTCCCAGCCGACCGGCGTGCCGAAATTCGGCGTGTCGTCGGCATTCCATCCGAACCGTTGTACGAAGGTATACCGGTAGGTTTCGTATCCGTCTTCGCGGAACCGTTTCGTGTGATAGACGATCCAGTCTTCGGTTCCGTCGGGAGATTGGGTGAACGAGCAGTGGCCTGCGCCGTGGACTCCTCCCGGCTCGCCGTTGATGCCTTCCTGATAGGTGTTGTCTTTGGCCCGGATGTCATCGTTGCGGAAAAAGACATAGGATGCCGACTTCTTCCAGTTTTCAGGCTTCATCGGGTCTTTCCGCATGTCGTCCAGTTCCAGGTAGGCCAGCCGGTACTGCTTGGTCCAGGAGCCGTTGCAGGAGTAGACGATGAAGGCCTTGTTGCCGTGCTTGATCATGGCAGGGCCCTCTTGGATGGTCGAAGTCAGCAGTTCCCAGGGCTGGTCGGGGTCGGAGAGCTTCACCCGGCTGGAACCGATGGTGCAGGGGTCTTTCATCTCGGCGATGAAAAGGCTCTGCGTGGTGGACCCGACCGGGTTGCCCGACCAGACGGCGTAAAGCGTCCCGTTGATCTCCATGACATTCAGGTCGATGGCGAAATTCTCGGTGTTTTCCAGCGTGGGGACGATACCTTCGCTGTAGTGATCGCCCGTGTAAAGCATGCCCATATCCTCCCACTCGCCGAACGGGTCGGAACTTTTGGCGCGCAGGACGCCGCTGCGCTGCGAATAGTAGTGTCCGCCGAATTCCGAGGAGGGGCGGCCGGCAGTGTAGTAGATATACCAGCGACCGTCGATGCGGTGCAGTTCGGGGGCCCAATAGTGGGCGACATTCCACGGTTTGTTTCCCTCCGTATCTTTGGGTGCGGCGAAGATTTGTTGCGTACTTGTCAGCTCGGTGAGTTTTTTCGACCGGGACAGATTGATACCGTTTCCGTGGGCTTTGCACAGATAATACCAGCCGTCATGCCGGATGATCCACGGGTCGGGGACTCCGCCGAGCGGATTGGTGAAGGTTTTGTCGCCCTGCGTCACCCGCAGTTTCACCGGCTCGACGCCTTCGGCGCTGAACGTCACTTCGCCCGAACGGGAAGTCACCGTACTGGCTCCGTAGCGGATCTTGACGGAGTTGCTTTTCTCGCCCGCGCGCACGGGAACGCTGATCCATTCGGCAAGCGGTTCGACGGTCCACGAAGTGTTGCTGCTGACCGAGACGTTGAACTCTCCGGCTGCGGTACCTACCGTTTTCGTTGTAGGCAGTATGCTCAGGAAGGGCTTGGCTCCGGGGTCGGGACCTTCGGGGACGTCGGCGGGTTCCGATGCTCCTCCTTCGCATGCGCAAAGGAGGAGTATCAGCATTCCCAATCCGAATTTCAGATAATTGCTTTTCATCGTTACCGGGCTAATCGAGGGTTGCGGGGAGTTTCGACATGACGAAACGCATTCCCGAGTGGTTGCCGCAGTCGGTGTTGCCGTTGCCGGCGCGGCCCCGGCGTCCGAGAAGCTGGTAGTCTTTGGACTGGTCAGCGTTGAAGTGCCTGAAACTGCCGCCCCGGATACATCTCGGCTGGCCCGTGAGGTCGTTGGTGTTTTTGTTGCACGGGTCTACGGCGCCGTCTGTGTAGTAGAAATCGGCGTAGACGTCTTCGCAATATTCGAACGTATTTCCGCTCATGTCGTAGATGCCCAGCTCGTTTGCCTTCAACGAACCGACGTTCCGGGTTCCGGCATTGCTGTTGGTGCGTACACCGACCTCGCCGGCCGTGTTGCTGCCGCTGAACAGGTAGCCCTGGCTCTTGTTGCCGCCGCGGGCTGCATATTCCCATTCCGCTTCGGTCGGCAGGCGCACCTCCACGCCGAGTTCGGCCGAAAGCCAGCGGCAATACTCATAGGCGCACAGCCACGTGATGCTGGCCGCAGGACGGAGGGCACAATTGGCATTGGGCTCGAATATCGAGGTGCCGCCGTCCATCGGAGCCTTGAACGAGAAGGGACGCGTATTGGTGGCGCCGAAGAGATAGGTGTTGTAGACGAGACTCGTAGACCGGTTGATAGGATGGCTGTTGAGGAACGCGCAGATCTGTTCGCAGGTCACCTGATAACGGCAGATGTAGAAATCTTTGGTCAATGTTACCGAATGTACCGTTTCCGTGTTCAGCGTCTTGCCGCTGTGAAGGTTGGGGACGGTAGCCGATAGGGGATACCCCATCCGGAAAGAGCCCTTTTCCACGAGGACCATGTCTTCGAGCGTCAGACCCGGCAGGATGCTGCCCGTTTTGGTGGTGAAAGTCATCTGCTCGCCGTAATGCGTGCCGCTGGAATTTTTGGCGTAGGCCCGGACATGATAGGTCTTGCCCTTCTCGAAACCCGTAGCCAGCAGGTTGAAATTGCCCACGGTGCCGCTGATCATTTTGAAATGGTCGGTTTCGACGGTCGGGTTTTCATGTTCGCTCCAGCAGAATCCGCGTTCGACCGAGGGGTCCGACTCGTTTTTCATCGTTTCGCCGAAGAAATAGGCTGACCGGAAGCCCGGGCAGAGATCTTTGGTGACGATGAAGTTGATGGTGCGGAAGACAAACTGCTCGCCGTAGGTGATCTGCCCGTCCGCAGTCTTGATGTAGGGACGGACGTAATACTGCATGTTCTGTTTCAGGTCGGTGAGTTCCGCCGAGAAATCGCGTCCGCCCTCGGTGAACAACACTTCGTCGTTGACCGTCGGGTCAGCCGACTGCGAGAAGCAGATGCCGATCTGGGCGATGTCGTTGCCGCCGTCGGACGCCATCGTCATATTGACGGTGGCGGAGGAGGGGGTGATTCCGGTGACGCTTTCGATCAGGCACCATCCCTCTCCGGGCTGGTCTTTGGTCGTGAAGGTGATCGGATTGCCATAGTGCACCGTGCTGCCGTCCGAGACATAGGCCCGGGCATGGTAACAGGTATTGGGCGTTAGGCCGGAGAGCTGCACGGAGAAACTGTGCTTCGCCGCGTCGTCCGTCGAAACGGCCTTGCTGTCGGCGACGGTGGGATCGGGGAGGGAGCTCCAGCAGATGCCCCGTTCCGTCAGCGCCGCGGCTTCGCCTTTGGTGAGGTAGCCGCTGCCGACGGCCGTATTGGTCCCGACCGACGCGAAATCGAGGGTGGTTACCTGTATGCCGGGTTCGGTAATCTCTTCGTCCGTACAGGAGAACAGGAACGGGATGGTCACAAAAGTCAGTGCCAGTAATTTCACGATGAATTTCATAACGACGGATTTTTTAGTTGACTTGTTTCGGAGACCAGCCCCAGTTCTGTACGAGGCTGGAATTTTTGTTTATCTCCGACTGCGGAATGGGCATCAGGTTCATGTGGTCTTCGTAAATGCGGTTTTCGAATTTGCGGGACTTGTAAACCTTCGTGAGATCGTCGTCTTTGAGCGTGATGTCCAGTTCGTGCGCTTCCCGCTGGGTCTGCGTACCGATCATCCAACGGCGGATGTCCCAGAAACGATGCTCCTCGAAGGCGAACTCCACACGGCGTTCGTTCTGAATAAACCTGCGGACATTTTCCTGGCTGAGTGCCCAGCCCCGGTTCCGGAACGTTTCATCCACACCCGGCATGCCGGCGCGCGAGCGGACCTGGTCGATGGCCCAGCGAATGCCGTCTTCCGGAGCCGATGCGGGATCGGCATGGTACTCGTTCAGCGCTTCGGCGTACATCAGCAGGATGTCGGCATAGCGGATCAGGTGGTAGGAATTCGGCAGGGTCGGAGCCGTCGAGGCCGATGGGTTCAGGTCGGGGTCCATGTATTTGCGCAGGAAGTAACCCGTGCGCGAATATCCGGTGATGTAATGTTTGCCGTCGCTCTTCTCCGAGGTGACCTCCCGATGCCACGTGTCGAAGCGGATGTTACAGAAGACCGATTCGTCGTGCCAGATCGTGGCGTTCAGACGCGGGTCGCGGTCGGCGAAGGGGTTGAGCGGGCGGTATCCGGAATCCTTCTGCTCGGGCAGCATGCCGTTTTTCATCTCATAGGCCATGACCAGGTCATGCGTGGGCAGATTGTAACATACCGGGGTTCCCTTGCCGCGGACGAGCATGAAATCGAACGGCAGGTTGTTGAAATAGATGTCGATGCTGGGACCCCGCAGATAGGAGAAGATGGCTTCCTCGATCGGGGCCCGGACGCAGAACAGCGTTTCGTATTCCGTCTTGGTCCCCGCCTTGGCTCGGTAGAGATCGTAAAATCCCAGGTCGATGACGTCTTTGAGCGCTTTGGCTGCGGTATTCCAGCGTTCGGGATCGTAGTCGGGATAGCGCCACAGCGAGACGTTGGGGTCGGCTGAGTCGTATTGCGGGAAGTCGGCCGGACGGTTGAACAGCGGGCTGGCGGCCATCAGCAGCACCTTGGCTTTCAGCGCCAGGGCGGCGCCTTCGTTCGCCCGGCCGAAATTACCGCCGAACAGTCCGTAACGGGTGGCGTCTTCGCCGCGCAGTGATTTGAGCAGTTCGGCAGCGTTTTCACACTCGCCGACGATGAAATCGAGGACGGTTTCGAACGAGTCCCGTTCCGATCGGAGCTCGGGGTCGCTCATCGACAGCACCTTGGTGATGAGCGGCACGCCGCCGAAGGCCCTCAGCAGTTCGGAGTAGAAATAGGCGCGCAGGAAGATGACCTGAGCATGCAGGTATTCGATGTCCAGCCGGGAGGTGATGCCCGATTCCTCTTCGATCAGGTGGTAATTTTCCAAGAATTTGTTGCAGGCGCGGATCTGGGCATAGCTGTTGGTCCAGATGAATCCCAGCGGGTTGTCGGCGGCGTTCCAGTTGCCGGTGTTGAACAGGTGGGTGCCCCCTCCCAGCGGGCGTGCCTCCCCGTTGTCGGTCGCGCAGTCCAGGTAGGAACCGCCGATTATCCCGTAGCCTTTGCTGATGATGTTGTAATAGATGTCGTTGACGAAATAGCGGGCGTAGGTTCCGCTCCGGAAGACGTCCTTTTCATACAGGTCGCCCACATCCTCCTTGTCCATCAGCGACGAAGCGTCCTGGCACGAAAGCATCGGCAGGCATAACAACAGTATATAAACGATCTTTTTCATGTAACTTCGCAATTTGAAGGTTAGAATTTGAGGCTGACGCCGCCGCCGAAATATTTCATGACCGGATAGGCGCTGCCGTCGCCGTCGTTGGATTCAGGGTCGTATTCCTTGAATTCGGAGAACGTGAACAGGTTGGTCGCCGTCACATAGAAGCGCAGGTTCGACATGCCGACCTTCCTGGAGATCTGTCGGGGCAGCGTGTACCCGATCTGAACGTTTTTCAGACGCAGGTAGGAGCCGTCTTTCAGCCAGAATGTCGAGAAGCGGTGATTCTGCTCCGAAGTGGAGGGCGAGAGGCTCGGATAGGTGGCGTGCTCCTTGTTTTCGGGCGTCCAGCGGCCGAGATGGTGGTGCATGGCGCCGCTGATCCCCTGGAACTCCCAGTAGCCGTAGCCGTTTACGTAGATATCCGAATTGGTCGCTCCCTGGAAGAAGAGCTCGAAATCGAGGTTGCGCCAGCTGCCGCCCAGGGTGAACCCGTAGATGATCTCGGGAACCTGGGTACGCCCGACGGGCACGACGTCGTAGTTGTCGGTTTTGCCGTCGCCGTTGATGTCGCGGTACTTGATGTCGCCCAGTTTGGGCCTGTCGGTGAATCCCGACGGCAGGGCGTCGATCTCCTCCTCGGTGTTATAGAAGCCTTCGGCGATCAGTCCGAAGCGCTGGCCGATGGGGCGCCCCACTTTGGAGAGCCACGGGTAGGTGACGGGGCTCTCGCCGCATTCGACCACCTTGTTGCGGGCGAAGGAGAGGTTGCCCCGGACATAATACCGGAATTTGTTGACCTGGCCGTTGTATCCCAGGTCGATCTCGAAACCGCGGTTGACGACTTCGCCGATGTTTGCCGGCGGGAAGCCCTTGCTGCCGTCGTTCGGGGCCATCATGCCGTAGATGTACGATATGGTGCCGTCGTAGTCGAGAATGCCGTGGCGGCGTTCGTGGAAGTAGTCTCCCGTGAACGAGAGCCTGTTGTCGAAAAATTTGAGGTCCACGCCGACGTTGAATTTGTTGGCGCGCTCCCAACCCACTTCGGTATTGCCTTCCTTACCTTCGTAAATGCGGTTTTCGGGGTTGTTCGTCTCGCCGAACGAGGGGCGGTTCGATCCCAGTTGGGGGTAGGTTTGCAGGTAGTAATACTTGTCGGACCCGATGCGGTCGTTGCCGACCTGCCCGAACGACGCGCGCAGCTTCATGTAGCTGAACGTCTTGGGCGACTTGCCCCAGAATCCCTCCTCGGAGAGAACCCAGCCTGCGGATACCGCGGGAAAGAAACCGTAACGCTTGTCCTCCGAGAACTGCATCGAACCGTTGTATCCGGCGTTGAACTCGGCCAGGTACTTGTTCTTATAGGCATAGGTCACACGGCCGACGTAGTTGATGTAACCGATCGGCAGCGTCGCGTCGCTCTGAATCTCCTGACGGTTGAAGGCCAGCAGGGCCGTGACGGCGTGGTCGCCGAAGGAGCGGTTGTAGTTCAGCGCCGCCTCGACTACGAAATCCCGACGGAAAGGACCGTTGCCGGAGCCTGTCTGGATGGTGACGGGCTCCTCCTCGCGAACCAGTTCGTAGGTTCCCTCCTTGGTGTAATAGTAGGTCGCGGGGCGCTCGTAGAGATCCCGGCGGGAGCGCATCGACGAAATGTAGCTGAACATGCCGCGGGCGGAAAGGCCTTCGGTGATAAAGTCCAACTGCTGGTTGAGACGGATCACGCTCTCGAACTTGTTGGTTTTGGAATGGAAGTAGCCGCAGCGCGAAAGAGCCATATAGGGGTTGGTCAGGTTCAGATGGCCGCCGATCGATCCGTCGGGGTTCACATAGTTGAAATAGTCGGGCGGGGTGCGTACCAGGTGTTGGAACAGCCCGTCCCCGGCACCGTTGTTATGGCGTTCTTCGAGGCGTCCTGCGAGGTCGACGCCGACCGTGGTGGTCTTGGTCACGTTGAAATCGAGGTTCGCACGCAGGGCGTAACGCTGGAAATAGACATTCGTGTCGTATTTGCCGTTGTTGAAGTTTTTGTAGATACCGTCGTCGTTGGCATATCCGGCCGACACGTAGTAGCGCATGAACGAGGAGCCGCCGCGCACGACCAGCGAATACTGCTGCCTGAAGGCTGCATTCTTGAGCATGTCGTGGATGTAGTCGTTGTCGGGGTGCGTATAGGGGCTGGCTTTCGTGCGGAACATTTCGAGGTCGTAGGCGCTGTACTCGGGGTCGAGTCCGACGTTCATCAGCGCTTCGTTGCGCAGGCGTGCGTAGTCGTACGATCCGAGTTTGTCGGGCAGCCGTGTCGGGGTGCTCGCGGTGAACGACGCGCGGAACGAAACCTCGGGTTTCGACGTAAGACCGCGTTTGGTGGTGATCAGGATGACACCGTTGGCTCCGCGCACGCCGTATACGGCCGTCGCCGAGGCGTCTTTCAGGACGGAGAAGTTCTCGATGTCTTCGGGGTCGATCTGGGCGTATTCGCGCTCCACGCCGTCGACCAGTACGAGCGGACTGTTGGCGCCGCTGTTGTAGCTGGCCGTGCCGCGGATGTAGACATTGGCGTTGTCCTCGCCCGGACGTCCGCCCGGGTTGCGGGTGAAGACGCCCGAGACGCGGCCGCCGATGGCTTGTGTGAGGTTTGTCGTACCCGTTTTCTGGATGGCCGAGGCGTCGGCCGTCGAGATGGACCCGACCACGGTGGCGCGCTTCTGGGTGCCGTATCCCACTACGACCACCTCGCTGATGTTGAGGGCTTCTTCTTCGAGGGTGATGTCGATGACGGTCCGGCTGCCGACGGTGATCTCCTGGGGGATATAGCCCAGCATGCGGAACTCCAACCGGGCGTTTTTATCCGAAACGGTGAGCTTGAAACTGCCGTCTGCGGCACTTGCCGTCGCATGGTTGGTGCCGGTTTCTATGACCGCCACTCCGACCAGTTCCTGCCCGTTCTTATCGCTGACCTTGCCGGAAACGACGATTCCCTGTGCCTGCAATCCTGCGGCGAATCCGTGGATTAGTGCGAAGATGAATATCAATATATATTTTTTCATCGGTGCTGATTTACAGATTTGACATTGAATTTCGGGTTACCATCCCGGATTGATCACCAGCGCGCTGTTCTTGTCCAGTTCGGACTGGGGAATAGGGTAGTAATACATCCGCATGGGGAAGGTGCGCTCTTCGACGGCGAACTCCTCGCCGTAGACGATGGTTCCGCCCTCCTGGGTCACTTTGATTCCGTGAACCGGACGGTTCAGCACGGTTTCCGCCTCGCGCCAGCGCTTCAGGTCGTAGAGACGCACCTCCTCGAAGGCCAGCTCTACGGTGCGTTCCCGGTGGATCAGTTTCCGCATCTGGCCTTTGGTCAGACCGCTTGCCGGCGGCAGTCCTGCGCGTTGGCGGACTTCATTGACGCAGTTGTAGACCATTTCGTCCGTGCACATGTCGTCGTCGCCCGTTCCCAGGTATTCGTTCATGGCTTCGGCGTAGATCAGCAATACCTCGGCGTAACGCAGTATCTGGTGGTTGTGCAGGGTGTATTTGGTCGGTACGACGCTGGCCAGGGGGTCGATGTGCTTGTAGAGGCTGAAACCGGTTTCGCAGCCGCGTTGTCCGATGGCTGCGGGGTAGTCCTTGCCCCCGGTGTGGAACTCCACTTCGCGGCCCCAGAGCGGTACGCCGGAATAGAGTACGCTGGCGTAAAACCGGTTGTCGCGGTTTTCATAAGGCTTCTGGGGATCGTAGTCCGGGTCCTCGGACGGCAGCCGACCGCTTTTGAGTTCGTACATGTCGACCAACTCTGTCGTGACGCTGGTGCAGGCCCGGCAGTTCTGGTAACCCGAAGGGCCGTTGGCGGCCTCCACGTCGTTGGTGAGGTTGCGGCATTTGACGATGATCGATTCGGTGTTCCCGAAATTGGTGAAGAACAGACGTTGATACGACGGGAAGAGCTCGTGAGCCTTCGTGCCGTCGGGATTTTTCAGTTCGATGACCTGACGTGCGGCATCGGCGGCCCGTTTCCAGCGCTCCTGATCCGGCGAGGCGTAGCGGTGTATCTCGGTCGATCCCTCGATCGGATTTTCGTTGAAGAGCGGGCTGGCGGCCATGAGCAGGATTTTCGCTTTCAGTCCGTAGGCGGCTCCGCGGGTGAGGCGTCCGTAGTCGTTGTCCGGATATTTCGTCGGCAGCAGCGGTGCGGCCTCGTCGCACAGGCGGACGATGTATTCCACGCAGTCGCCGAACTTCGAACGCGGGATGTTGATGTCGCCCGACAGATCGAGGATGTCGTCCATGATCGGGATGCCGCCGTAACGTTTGACGAGCTCATAGTGCATGAGGGCTTTGTTGAGCAGCGTTTCACCCAGATACTGGTTCTTTTTGCCTTGGGAGAGGTTCTCGGTGAGGTCGATGTTGCGCAGGATGACGTTGGCCTTGCGGATGCCGGTGTATGTTTCCGCCCAGCGGGAGTCGGGATTGCCGCCCGATGCGGCGTTCATCGTGGCACGGGTGTAGGAGTTTATGCCCGAACTGGTTCCGAGCGGGCTGTAGACGGCCAGGTCCGTGGCGCAGTCGAACATGGCGCCGCCGACGCGGTTGAACTGGACACCGGTATTGAGATAGACGTACAGGTCGTTGACGAACATTTCCAGACGCAGGCTGTCCTTGAAAGCCTCTTCGCCCGACATCTGTTCCAGCGGAACGTAATTCAGATCGCAGGACCAGAGCGTCGTTAGCGATACTATGGCGGTTATGATGAGTTTTTTCATGGTCTTAGAAGTGAATGTTTATACCGATGCTCGACGATTTCTGGATGGGATAGCCGTTTCCGGAGCCCGCATCTTCGGGGTCGATGGTCCGCATGTCGGACCAGGTGAAGAGGTTGTATCCGCTGTAATAGATACGCAGTTTGGACATGCGCAGCTTCTTCGAAATGTGCAGGGGAAGGGTGTAACCGATCACCAGATTTTTCAGGCGCAGGAACGAAGCGTCGTCGACCCAGAAACTCGAAGTCTGCTTGTAGTTGTGGTCGCGGTCGGTCAGCGACAGACGGGGGTATTTGGCCTTGGTCCAGGTCGAGGGGTCTTCGGGGATGTAGCGGTTGTCCCAGTGGTATCGGCGGACGTTGCCGGCCATTTCGCTGCCCGAGCCGGAGATGTTCGTGAATGCCTGGATCGCCACGCCCGAAAGATAGGCGTCGCGGTTGCCGGCTCCCGAGAAGATGATCTGGAAGTCGAAGCCCTTGTACTGCGCATTCGCAAAAAAGGCGTAGTTGATCTCTCCGAGGTTGCTGTATCCGATCCGGTGCTGGTCCTGATTGTCCACTACGCCGTCGCCGTTCAGGTCGCGGTACTTGATGTCGCCGGCATAGGATGTTCCGAAGGTCGTCTTGGGGCTGTTGTAGCGGTCCTGGTCGCTGGTGTAGAGCCCGTTGGCCTGAAATCCGTACTGGGAGTTGATGGGGTAGCCGACGGCGCTTCGGTAGTCGTAGGCAAAAGGTTGCTCGTCGTTGTAGCGGATCTCGTTGTGCGCATAGGAGGCGTATCCGCCCAGTGTCCAGTGGAAATCCTTGATTCGGCCCGAGTAGGCGGCCTCCGCCTCGAACCCGCTGTTGTAGGTCTTGCCGACATTGCCCAGCGGACCGCCCGAAGTGCCGTAACCGATCAGGGTCGAAACGGTGTTGCGGGGTGTCAGAATCTGGCTGGTGAATTCGCGGAAATAGTCGGCGCTGATGCTCAGGTGTTTTTTGAACAGCTGCATGTCGACGCCGATATTGGTTTTCTCGGATTTTTCCCAGGTGACGTTGGGGAGGTATTGGTGGTGCACATCCTCTACCCAGCTGTTGACGTTCTGCGGTTCTGCTCCCAACGTGTAACGGCCGTTGGCCTGGATGAAGGCGGGCAGGTAGAAGTAGTAGGGGATGCCGGCGTCGTTGCCGGTGATGCCCCATGAACCGCGCACCTTGAAGTAACTCAGCACGTTTCCGATGCCGTTCTTGAGAAAGGACTCCTCCGAGAGCACCCATCCTGCGGAAACTGCGGGGAAGAATCCGTACCGCTTCTGGGGCGGCATCTGCTCGGTTCCCTGGTAGCCGAACGAGAATTCGACGATATACCGCGAGTCATAGGCGTAGGTGGCGCGTCCCAGCAGGCCCTGATGCGTGTTGGGCAGGTTTTGCGTGTCGTCGGATTTTTGGCTGTAATTGAAGAACAGGGTCGCGGCGAGAAGGTGTTTGCCGAAGGTGCGGTCGTAGTCGAGACCTGCTTCTACGTCGAAAATGCGGGTCTTGGCGGCTCCGTATGAGTTGGAGTTCGCTTGTTTCTTCTCCTCGCCCCAGGTATTGAAGAGCGGTTTGCCGTCTTCCCCGTCGCCCGTGTATTCGTAGACGACGTAGCTTTTGCTGCGGTTGATATTGTTCTCGAAGAAGAAGTCGAACGCCAGCGACCCCCGCACGCGGAGACCCTTGGTGATGAAGTCCAGTTTCTGACCCAGCTCGGCCTGCGCCTCCATCGTGCTGTGGGTATAGCGGGTGTAACCGCTGTGGTTGAGGATGCCGTAGGGATTGTTCCGCAGGTCGTTGGTGCCGGCGACCTTGTCCTTGCCGTAATTCATGGGGAAGGCGTTCGAAGGCAGGGAGTAGATCGCACTGAACGGACTGCCGGCTCCCGGATTGGAGAGCTGGCGCTGCAGTCCAAAGAGATTGATCGAAAGGTCCATGCTCTTGGTCAGGGCGATGTCGACGTTCGAACGCAGGGAGTAGATTTTGGCGTTCGCATTCGTCTTGTAGGTGTTGATGTCCTTGTCGGTTTTGTAGATTCCCTCCTCCGTGCGGTAGGAGAGGTTGACGAAGTATTTGGCGACCGAACTGCCGCCTTCGATGCTGAGGTTGTACTTTTGGCCGACGGTCACGTTTTTGAGCGACTGGCCGACCCAATCGACATTGGGGTGTCCCCAGGGGTCCTGCCCCGAACGGTAGAGGGCCAGGTCTTCCTCGTTGTAGCGCTGCTCGCCTGCACGTCCGTCGTTGCGCATGGCTTCATTGTGCAGCAGGGCGAAATCGTGGGAGTCGAGGAATTCGGGCAGTTTGATGGGTTGTTGGAAGGTGATCTGCGTGTTGAATTTCAGCACGGGACGGCCTTCCTTACCACGGCGGGTGGTCGCCATGATGGCGCCGTTCGACCCCCGGAGTCCGAGTACGGACAGCGCCCCGGCGTCTTTATAAACGGAAATCTGATCGATCTCGTTGAGGTCGAGGATCGAAAAGTCGCGGACATGTCCGTCGAGCATGATGATCGGCGTACTGTTGCGCCACGACCGGAGGCCGCGCACGTAGAGCCACGAATAGTCGCTGCCGGGAGCCCCGCTGTTCTGCGAGGCCGCTATGCCGGGTATCATGCCCGACAGGGCCGTATTCGCATAATTGGTCGGGAGGTCTGTCAGCTTCGAGCCTTCGATCGTCGAAACGGCCGAAGTCATCAGCGAACGGTTCTGGCGGCCGTACAGAAGGGCTATTTCAGGGTCGGAATCGTTTCCTCCCTCCAGCAGGGTAATTTTAAGCCGATGCGTGTCACCTATATATACCTGCTTGGGGACATATCCCTCCAGCGTGAAGATCAGAGAGGACTTGTCGCCGGGTATCCGGATCGTGAAACTGCCGTCCCGTTCGGTCAGCGTAAACATGCGCGATTCCTTGTGCTCGACCAGTACGCCCTCGAGCGGCCTTCCTGCCGGGTCCGTAACCTGCCCGTGCACGGCGACATCCTTTTTGATTTGTGCAGCGGAGTAGCCGGTGCCGAGGCACAGGCACAATAAAAGCGTCCATAACGCTTTGGGCATTATAGCGTTGCTCATTCGTTTGTAGTTTTAGCGTTTTGTAATCCCGAAAAAGAGCGTATTGTACCGGGGTGCGATCCCGTATTCCGATACCGATTGAATGCGCAGCGGCAAAATGTATTTTTTGTCCGCATCGAGTTGAGATGTGTGGAACGTCACCAGCAGGTCGCCTCTTTCGGTTCCCTTGCGGATGGTGCACTCGAGGCTGGCAGGTTCTACGGTATAGGCCGATTCGGGCAGCAGGTCGTAAGCCTGGATGGCGGCCGAAGCCTGTTTGGCGGATGCCAGCGAATCCGTGGCGAGTTCCATCGTCACACGGATGTCGTGTTCGGGCAGGATGCTGCCGGAGCAATAGGCTCCGACGATGTAGGCGGTGTCCCTGGAGAAGTCGAATTTCGTCTGGAAAATCCCGTTCCCGTCGGCCCAGGTGGCCAGCGGAAGGTAGACGGATGCGTACTTCATCTCTTCGTCGTCCTGACAGGAAACGAGGAGAAGGGACCCAACAAGGAATAAGCGCAGAATTTTCTTCATACGGGTCGGTTTTAGGTAGTTGTTCCCGGGGTGGGTTGAGTTAAAATTGTGTTGGGTGATCACTGTTGCAAATATGGAGGTATTGCCATCCGATTACAAATATGAAATTTGCAATCGTTTGTATTTAATTTGCAAATGTGAAAATTTGTGAAACTCCGTCCGGAGAATTACAGGGGCAGTGCGGCCATCCCGGGATTGCGCTTGAACTCTTCGATATATTCCGAGGGGGTGAACCGGGTGATTTTCTTGAACTGGCGGTTGAAGTTGGAGATGTTGTTGTATCCGCACTCGTAGCAGATCTGCGTGACGGTCAGCTCGCCTGTCAACAGCAGCTTGCAGGCATATCCGATGCGTAATTCGTTGATGTATTGTAGCGTAGATTTGCCGGTTTTCTCCTTGAAATAGCGGCAGAAGGCACTGGTGTTCATGCCGGCCGTGCGGGCGATGTCGTCCAGGTTGATATTGTGGACATAGTCCCGGTTGAGCCGCCCCAATACCTTATATATACGGGATTCTCCGTAGGCGGGCAGGCGGAGATCGACGCTGTCGTCGTTGAGTTTCCGCTTGTGGGTCGTGCGGCTCATCATCGAGAGGATGTGGATGCACGCCATCAGGCGGTCGAGTCCCGTCTTGTTGGGCAGCATCTCGATATGGCGCCGGATCGGGGCGTTCGGAGTCGTATCGAAGCTGATTCCGTAGCGGGACATTTCGAGCAACTCCTTGATTTTCAGAAATTCGGGGTAATTGAGGATGGCATGGTTGAAAAAGTCCTTGGAGAACTGGATCGTGATGGCGTTGACCCGCAGGGAAGGGTTTCCGTGGTAATAAATATCCTCATTGCGATACATGTGGGGGAGCAGGCTGCCGAAAAATACCAGATCTCCGTCGGAGAACGGTTCGATGCTGTTCCCTGCGAACCGGGTTCCCGTGCTCTTGATGATATAGACGATTTCGTACTCGTCGTGGAAGTGCCAGGGGTATTTGAAATAATCGTAATCACACTTTTTGACTTTGAGCGGTGAACCGCTGGTAAGACCCAGCTGTTCGTACATGATTTTGATCTCGTCTTTCATGGCGCGGGGTTGATCGGCTTATGCAAATATATCAACAGAATATGCAAAAAATTCATTTGCTACGGGGCTATTTATTTTCAACCTTTGGGTATTTATTATAATATTTGATTTTATGGCATTGGAAAAGACTTGGAGATGGTTCGGGGAGAGCGATACGGTGACGCTGCCGGAGATTCGGCAGATTGGCGCCGAAGGCATCGTGACGGCTCTGCACCACATTCCTGCAGGCGAAGTATGGCCTGTGGAGGAGATCGTAAAAGTACGTGACCGCATTGCTGCCGAGGGGATGCGCTGGAGTGTGGCCGAGAGCCTTCCGGTATCGGAGGCGATCAAGCTCCGCACGGCGGATTGCGTGCGGCATATCGAGAATTACCGGCAGTCGCTGCGAAATCTGGCGGCCTGCGGAATCCGGACCGTATGTTATAATTTTATGCCGGTGTTGGATTGGGCTCGTACCGACCTGTGCTATGCGAATGTACGCGGTACCGAATCGATGCGCTTCGACTACGACCGTTTCGCCGCATTCGACATCCATATTCTCCGGCGTCCCGGGGCGGCGGGGGACTATCCGCCCGAGGTGTGCGAACGGGCTGCGGCGCTGGCTGCCGAAATGAATGCCGCGGAGCGGGAGGAGCTGGCACACAATATCATCGTGGTCACACAGGGTTTCATCAACGGTACGGTCGGCGACTGCGAGGATTACAAACAGGTGTTCCTGCGCTGTTTGGCGCGTTACGACGGCATCGGTCCCGACCGGCTGCGGGAACATCTGGCTCTATTCCTGAAAGAGGTGTGCCCGGTGGCCCGGGAGGCGGGCGTCAATCTCTGCATCCATCCCGACGATCCGCCTTTCCCGTTGCTCGGGCTGCCGCGCATCGCCAGCACCATCGAGGATTTCCGCTGGATTCTGCGTCAGTACGACGATTCCGTCAATGGCGTGACGTTCTGTGCCGGGTCGCTTTCGGCGAGGCCCGATAACGACCTGCCGGCCATGACGCGCGAGCTGGGGCCGCGGATTCACTTCGTACACCTGCGCAATACGCAGCAGTTGGGTGAGAAGAGTTTCTTCGAATCGGGGCACCTCGCGGGTTCGGCGGATATGTACGCCGTGTTGAAAGCTTTGCTCGAAGAGCAGCGCCGCCGTATTGCCGAAGGGCGGCAGGACACGGCCATGCCGTTCCGTCCCGACCACGGACTGCGGATGCTCGACGATTTCGGGCGCTTTTCCAATCCGGGCTATCCGCTGGTGGGCCGCATGAAGGGTTTTGCCGAGATCTGCGGTCTCGAAATGGGCATTGAACGAGGTTTATGAATCGACTAATTCCAACCGTATGAAAAAGAATATCTTTATTTTGTCCCTCGCCGGGGTGCTGTGCCTCGCCGTTACGTCCTGCGGGGAGGGAGAACCCCCTGCCGCCGAATACGATGTCGCTGCGTTCGTCTGGCCGGCCTATCACAATGATCCCCGCTTCGCGGAGATCGGGATTTTCCCCGACGGGGTCGGCGAGTGGGAGGCCGTTTACAAGGCGCGCCCTAAATTCGAAGGACACCGGCAGCCCCGTATTCCGTTGTGGGGCTATCTGGACGAGGCCGATCCGCAGGTGCAGGAAAAAAAGATACGCACGGCTCTCGAATACGGGGTCAATACCTTCATTTTCGACTGGTATTGGTACGACGACCGCCCGTTTCTGGAAGATGTGCTGAACAAGGGCTTCCTGCAAGCCGGGAACAACCGGAAGATGAAGTTCTATCTGATGTGGGCCAACCACGTGATGACTTCCTACCTCGATGCGGCCGATCCCGACAAGGGCAAGATTTACTGGCCGGAGCCGGTTACGCCGGAGATATTCGACCGGATTGCCGATCACCTGATCGAAGACTATTTCAAACTGCCGAATTACTACAGGATCGACGGCAAACCGGTCTTTTCCATCTATGAAACCTCGACTTTCATCCGGGAAATGGGCGGCGAGGAGCAGGCCGCAGCCGCGCTCGACCGGTTTCGGAAGAAATGCGTCGACGCCGGGCTGCCGGGGGTGCACATCCAGCCGATTCTTTGGTTTCTGCTGCCGGCTACCTCGACGGGTATGGCAGGAGATACCTCTGTCTCTCAACAAAACACGGTGCGCCGTTTCGGATTCGAGAGTCTGACCAATTACCAGTGGTGCCACCTGGCGCCGGCGGACCGGGATTATCGGGAGTGGGGAGATATGGCCTCCGCTTATTATGAAAAATTCGACAGGGAATTCGACGTGCCCTATTTTCCGCACGTGTCGGTCGGTTGGGACCCGAATCCGCGCTATCCCGAGGGTTTGCAGCCCTGTGTGACGGGATCGACGCCGGCCCGTTTCGAAGCATTTCTGCGGCGTGCGAAAGCCTATGTCGACGCACATCCCGACCAGCCGCCCCTGATTACGATCAACGCTTGGAACGAATGGGCCGAAGGCAGCTGCCTCGAACCCGACAGTTTGAACGGTTACGGGTATTTGGAGGCTGTGAAACGGGTGTTCATAACCGACGAACGATGAGGTGGCGTTATTGGTTAGGCCTTGCTGCCTTCTGCATGGCTTTCGTCGCTGGGTGCGATGTATCCCGGGGACAGAAAGTTACGCCCCTCGTCGCCGGCCGGGTGGCCTGGTTTGCTCCGGACGAAGTGCATTTGCTGCCCGGCCCGCTTCGCGAGCTGCAGGACCAGGGGCGGGATTACCTGCTCTGGCTGCAGCCCGATTCGCTGCTTCATTTCTTTCGGACCGAAGCCGGACTGACCCCGAAGGCGCAGCCCTATGCCGGATGGGAATCCGAGGATGTCTGGGGTGTCGGGCCTCTGCGCGGCGGGTTTATGGGATATTATCTGTCGGGGTTGTCGCTGATGTATCGGGCGACGGGCGACGAACGTCTGCTCCGGCGACTGGCATACACCCTGTCGGAACTCGAAGCCTGTCGGAAGGCGGGCGGCGACGGTTACATACTGGCCATTGCCGATGGCCGGGAACTGTTCAGGAACGTGGCGGCCGGGGAAATACGGACCGACAATCCGACCGTCAACGGGGCCTGGGCTCCGCTTTATCTGATCAACAAGATGCTTCACGGACTCCGGGCCGCCTATGCGGAGGCCGGTCAGCGACAGGCGCTGACGCTGATGACCTCGCTGGCCGACTGGTTCGGATACGGCGTGCTGGACAAACTCACCGACGAGCAGGTGCAACGGCTGCTGGTATGCGAACACGGTTCGATCAACGAGTCGTATCTCGACGTGTATGAACTGACCGGGGAGAAGCGTTACCTGGAATGGGCCGGACGCCTTAACGACAGGAGTATGTGGGTTCCCCTTTCCGAAGGAAGGGATATCCTGAACGGCTGGCATGCCAATACGCAGATACCCAAATTCACCGGGTTTGAAAAGTACTATACCCATACCGGGGACGGACGTTTCGACCGGGCCGCGCGTAATTTCTGGGAGATTGTCACGACACGCCACAGTTGGGTGATCGGGGGTAACAGCACCGGCGAACATTTCTTTCCGGAGTCGTGTTTCGAAGAGAAGATATTGCAGCAGGGCGGGCCCGAGACCTGCAATTCGGTGAATATGATGCGTCTGACCGAAGCGCTTTTCGCGCAGCGCCCGGAGGCGCGGATGGCAGAGTATTACGAGCGGGTGCTGTTGAACCATATTCTTTCGGCATACGATCCTTGCAGAGGAATGTGTGTCTATTTTACGCCGATGCGCCCGGCGCACTACCGGGTCTACGGATCGGAAGATCATTCGTTCTGGTGCTGCAACCAGTCCGGTCTGGAAACTCCCGCCAAACTGAACCGCATGATTTTTACCAGGCAGGGGCGTGACCTGATGGTTAATCTGTTCGTGCCGGCGGCCTTGACGTGGAAGGAGCGGGATATTTCCCTGGTCCAGCAGGCTTCGATGCCGGAGTCGTCGGAGGTGGCCCTGATTCTGCATACCGGACGGGATCGGGATTGGGGGCTGTTGGTGCGCAAACCTTCGTGGTCGCCGGAGGCTGTGGTGAAGCTCAACGGCCGGACGATCGCGCCCGGGACGGATTCGGCCGGTTATTGGGTCGTCCGGGAACCGTGGAGCGGGGCGGATACGCTGACGATCGGTTTCCGTCCGCGTGTCACGGCGGAAAAACTGCCCGGTTCGGAGCGCTATTCCGCTCTGCTTTACGGTCCGTATGTGCTGGCCGGGCGCATGGGGCGGGATGCTCTGCCCGACTCGTTCTGGCGGGGAATCGACAACGGGGCCGATAACGTAATCCCGCTGCCGGCGCGGACTTTCGTGCCCTGGACGGCTGAGGCCATCGCTTCGCATGTGGTAAAGACCGGTGACGGTCCCCTCACGTTCGGATTCGACAGTGAGAAATTCCGGGACATTGTGATCGAACCTTTTTACCGGATTCATTTCGAGCGCTACACGGTCTATTGGCCGGTGCAATAGAGTGCTGTATGACAAAACAGACATCCCGGGCCGAAAAATCCCGGGATGTCTGTTTTCATGGGGGCGTCCGGATTTCCGGGCTTTTCCAGGAGATCGCGTGGCTGCACTCGTGCTGCCGTCACCCGGCGTGCCATAGCTGTGGTCTTGGAAGGGCGGGCAAAGGCAGGAACGGCATTTTTTCAGAACGGTTTGGATTGTACGGTCAATCCGGCCAGGGGCTGCAGCTGGCTGCCCTGAGTGAATTCGCGGTATTTGGAAGGAGTCATGCCGGTTTTCTTTTTGAAGACGATGTTGAAGTAGGAGGGAGTTTCGAACCCGACGGCATAGGCGATCTGCTGGCAGTTCATTTCGGAGTTGGTGAGCAGCTCCTTGGATTTGGAAATTTTCAGTTCCTGCATGTATTGGTTGGGGGCGAACCCCGTGTACTCTTTGAAGATGCGCCGGAACCAGGAGTACCCCATGCCGATCTGGCGGGCGATGGTTTCTCCCGGCAGATTATGCTCGATGTTTTCCTGCATCAGTATTTTCGCTTTGGCGATCTGTCCGTCGATGTTCTTGTCGCGGAAAGCCATTTGGCGGTCCTCGCTGTAGGCGAATCCGAGCAGCAGATTGACGATCCCCGCCAGAATCTGCTGATGGCCCGAACCCTGCTGCTGGGCTACGGTCGCGGCCCAGCGGTAGAGGTGATAGATCTCTTCATGGATGCCGATGCTGAAAACGGCCTTTTCCCGGACGAAAAACCGCGAGGCCACTCGCTTTTCGATGTCCGGGCCCGTGAATCCGACCCAGGATTCGTGCCACCCGGTCTGCGGATCGGGACGGTAGTTGTGCCATTCGCCCGGAAAGAGCAGAAACATGTCCCCCTCCCGGATTTCGCACTCCTTTTGCCGGGTGGATACGAACTGCCCCCTGCCCCGGGTGATGTAGACCAGTTGGTATTCGTTCAGGACCCGCCCCTTCTCGGTCGAGAAAAGGTAGCGGGTGGGGTGGTTGCGCGACGGGTATTCGGCCTGCGGCGGGATGTTCTGGTGCCCGGCCGTAGTTACGACCATTCCCCAAAGCATGTCCTGGTCGTTCGACATCAGGTATTTTACGTGGCTTTCTTCCATTATGAAAAAAATGATGGCGGCAAATTTTGAAATTGCCTGTGCAATTATAGGAATAAAAGTTTATATGGGCCTTAATTTTTTGATAAAATTTCATGTCAAAAAATGAAATCATCAAATCAATGAGAGAAACGGGGCCTGCGGTGAATTGCTTAGTTTTGCTGAAAATTCATTACTTGTTTATGGAAAAGACAACGACACGGGCCCGCATCGGGCTATTTGCTACGGGGCTCGATACGTATTGGAATCAGTTTGACGGTTTGCGCGATCGTCTGAACGCTTACAGGGAGGAGATTGCGGCCGGGATCGGAAGGGCGGACGACGTCGAGGTCGTCGATGCCGGGATGGTGGATTCGCCCGAAAAGGCGCTCGCGGCGGCGTCGCTGCTGGCACGGCAGGAGGTAGACCTCGTATTTTTGTATGTCGCCACTTATTGTCTCTCCTCGACGATCCTGCCCGTGGCTCGGCGCATCGGATGTCCCGTCATCGTGCTGAACCTGCAGCCTGCGGCCGCCATCGACTACCGGAAGGTCAATGCGCTCGGCGACCGGGGACGGATGACCGGCATGTGGCTGGAGAACTGTCAGGCCTGTTCCGTTCCGGAAATCGCCAATGTATTCAACCGGGCCGGGCTGCGCTACGACATGGTTACCGGCTACCTGAAAGACGCCTGGGCGTGGGAACAGATCGGAGAGTGGGTCGCTGCGGCGAAAGTTTACCGGGGCATGCGGGAGAACCGGCTGGGTATTCTGGGCCACTATTACGGGGGGATGCTCGACGTTTATACCGACATCACCCGTCAGTCGGCTGTCTTCGGGACGCATTTGGAGATGCTGGAAATGTGTGAACTGAAGCGTTACCGGGATCGGCTGACCGAAGAGGATGTGAATGCCAAACTCGAGGAATTCCGTGCGAACTTCGAGGTGAGTCCGGAATGCGAAGCATCCGAACTGCGGCGTGCGGCGGCGACGTCGGTGGCTTTGGACCGGATGGTCGGAAACCGCCGGCTCGGAGCGATGGCCTATTATTACGAGGGCGAAGGTGCGTATGAGGATATCGCTACTTCCGTAATCGCCGGGAATACGCTGCTTACGGGGCGCGGTATTCCCGTGGCCGGAGAGTGTGAGGTGAAGAATGTCCAGGCGATGAAGATTCTGTCACTGCTGGGCGCCGGAGGCTCATTCTCGGAGTTCTATGCAATGGATTTCAACGACGATATCGTGATGCTGGGACATGACGGACCGGCTCATTTCGAGATTGCCGAAGGACGTGTCGGACTTGTTCCGCTGCCCGTCTATCACGGGAAACCCGGCAAAGGGCTTTCAATCCAGATGACGGTGAAGCAAGGGCCTGTGACGCTGCTTTCGGTCTGCGAGGACGGGAAAGGCGTTTACCTGCTGGCGGCCGAAGGCGAAGCGGTCGAGGGACCGGTCCTGGAGATCGGAAACACCAACAGCCGATACCGGTTTGCCTGCGGTGCCCGGAAATTCATGGATGCCTGGAGCAAAGCGGGACCTTCGCACCACTGCGCTATCGGAACCGGACACCAGCTCGGACGACTGAAGAAAACGGCTTTTCTGTTCGGAATTCCGATCCTCGTTGTAGACTGACGTTTGTGTCGTTGACGCTGATACGGCCTGTGAAAGGAACATCCGGTCGGACCGCGACGGAAAAAACGGTTAATAAACCGAAACGGATTCGGAAAAAACCGCAAAGTTTCATTATCTTTGTAATTCACCCCTGTAAAAAAGGAGGAATTATGGAAAAGCAGTTTTGTTTCGACTATGAACACTATGCGGCGCTCGCGGAGCTTCCCGAAGCCGACCGCAAACTGGTCGCCGAAGCCGAGCGGGCCACCGCCAATGCGCATGCCCCCTATTCGAAATTCCGCGTAGGGGCCGCCGCGCGGCTGCGCAGCGGGAAGATCCTTTACGGCAGCAATTTCGAAAGCGAAGTTTATCCCGCGGGCCTTTGCGCCGAGCGGACGCTGCTGTTTTACGCCCAGGCCAATTATGCCGACGATCCGATCGAAACGCTGGCCATCGCTTCGGAGCCTTCGGAGCGCGAGTGCTATCCCTGCGGCCAGTGCCGGCAGGTGATGGTCGACGTCGAACGCCGCCAGGGCTCCCCGATGCGGGTCATCATGAGCGGCAGCGGGACGGCTTCGGTGCTCGATTCGGCGGCGCGGCTGCTGCCCTTTACCTTTATTCTGTAATACCTGCGATGTTCACTCCCGAAGACATTCTCTACGAAGACAATCATCTGCTGCTCGTCAACAAACGCTGCGGCGACCTGGTGCAGCCCGACCCTTCGGGCGAAAGCGCGCTGGAGGACCAGATCAAGGCCTTTATCAAAAGGCGCGACGCCAAACCCGGCGAGGTGTTCCTCGGCGTGGTGCACCGCATCGACCGTCCGGTGAGCGGGGCAGTCATTTTCGCCAAAACGTCGAAAGCCCTCTCACGGCTCAATGAAATGATCCGCGAAGGCCGCATCCATAAGGTCTACTGGGCGCTGACCGAGGCCACGCCCGATCCCGAGAACGGAGAGCTGCACCACTATATCCTGCGTGACGGCAAGACCAACCGCTCGCGGGCCTGCGACGCTCCGAAAGGCGACGCCAAGCCGGCGCGCCTGCGTTATGCGACGCTCGGGGCGGGTACGAACTATACGCTCGTGGAGGTCGAACTGCTGACGGGCCGCCATCACCAGATCCGGGCCCAGCTCTCGAAGATCGGGTGTCCGATCCGCGGCGACCTGAAGTACGGCGCCCGGCGCTCCCTGCCCGGAGGCGGCATTTCGCTCCATTCGCGCCGCGTCGAGTTCGAACATCCCGTGCGCCGCGAACCCGTGTCGGTCACGGCCCCCGTGCCTGCGGGCGACAATCTGTGGGCCTATTTCGAGAACCTCTGAACTTGATCCGGTATGCGACTGCTGATCCAGCGTGTGAAACACGCATCCGTCACCATCGACGGCAAGGTCCGCTCCCGGATCGGCGCCGGTTTGCTGGCGCTGGTCGGCGTCGGGAACGACGACGGCGCGGAGGACATCGAGTACCTGGCGGGGAAGCTCGTCCGGCTGCGGGTCTTCGACGACGAGGCCGGGGTGATGAACTTCGATGTCGTGCAGACCGGCGGCGAAGTGCTGGTCGTGAGTCAGTTCACGCTCCAGGCCTCTACGCGCAAGGGCAACCGCCCGAGTTATATCCATGCGGCTCCCGAAGCCGTTTCGCGGCCCCTTTACGAACGGTTTGCGGCGCGCGTCGCGGAACTGCTGGGGCGGGAGGTCGCCACGGGCGAATTCGGAGCCGACATGCAGGTCGAACTGCTCAACGACGGCCCGGTGACGATTTGGATGGATTCGAAACACAAAGAATAACGCGATGACGATGAAAAAGATTTTTGCCATTTTGTCCGTGGCTTTTTCCGTGGCCCTCGTCGCCTGCGGGGATAAAAAGACGGAGAACGGGAAGGACTGGTTCCTGACCCCCGAAGTTACGGTTGACGGTCTGACGGCCGAGGTCTCCTGCCTCACGCGCTTCGGCGACGGGGTGTTGGAGGGCCTCGGCACGGGATTTACTTATCTTGCCGTAGCGGGCGAGGTGACGGGCAATTCTGTCGATGTGGCGGGCCGTGTCGACGGCAGCCGCATTTCGGCTGCGCTGAGCGGTCTCGCACCCGAAACCACCTATTCTATTATAGCCTATGTCGATCTTCCGACGGGGCGGGTGACGAGCGGATATGCGGTGTTCGGGACTCCCAAAGACCCCGGTCCCGGTCCGGACCCCGATCCAGACCCCGATCCGGACCCCGGTCTGACGAAATATACGGGATGGGCGGAACTGCCCGTATGGAAGAAAAACGATACGGACTATCACTATGTCGCGCATTTTTGTGCCATGGGTACGAGTTCCGGCGCTCCGACAGCCCGTAATTTTTCGGCATGCTTCAGCGCAAGCATGAAATGTCCCGTATGGGTTGCGGCTCCGCTGCACGATGCCTATGCCGTCAAGAATGTGAAACGTCAGGATAACTACAGGGACGATCCCGATATTCCCGCATCGATTCAGGTCGGCAAGTGGAGCGGTTATACACGCGGTCATATGCTCGGGTCGGCCGAACGCCTGGTGAGCCGCGAGGCGAACAACCAGGTTATGTATTTCTCGAATATCGGTCCTCAGCTCGGCCAGGCAGCCTATTTCAATACCGGCGGCGGTCAGTGGAATACGGCCGAAGGCTGGGTGGACAAGCAATGGCGCGGTCTGGCCGATACCTGTTACCAGGTTGTGGGAACGTCTTGGTCTGGCTCTCAGGGCAAGATCGTCGACGGGACGACCATCCCGGACTACTACTACATCGTTTTGCTCAAGGCGAAAAAGAGTGTGGCGAAGAAATGGGTGATCGATTGCACCCGAGATGAATTGCAGTGTATCGGCATCTGGATCGAACACAAGCCTTATACGAAATCGGAGGTTGTGAAGCCGGAAAACTATGCTTCCAAAGGTATTTTCATGCCGGTTTCAGAGATAGAGAAGAAGACCGGACATACGTTTTTCGTCCATGTTGCACAAGCCCCCAAGGATTCGTACAACGTTTCGGACTGGAATTTCTGAGCAGCGATGATCTATCCCTGGGGCGACGGGCGTCGGTTCAACTCCTATGCGGGTTATTTCCGCCGGCTGTTCGGCGACCGGGTCCAGAAACTCTCGGTCAATGCGGGCTTTACCTGCCCCAACCGCGACGGAACGCTTGGAACGGGAGGGTGTACGTTCTGTGACAACGGGGCGTTTACACCCTCTTACTGCTCGCCGGCGAAGAGCATCCGGCAGCAGATCGACGAGGGCATCGAGTTCCACCGCAACCGCTACCGCACGGCGCGCCGGTACCTGGTCTATTTCCAGTCGTTTTCCAATACCTATGCCCCGCTGGAACGTCTGAAAGAGCTCTACGGCGAGGCGCTGGCGCATCCCGGCGTGGCGGGCATCGTCGTCGGCACGCGTCCCGACTGCGTGGACGAGGCGAAGCTTGACTGGTTCGCGGAACTGGCCCGCGACCGATATGTAGCCCTCGAATACGGCATCGAATCGACCTGCGACGCCTCGCTGCGGGCCGTCAACCGCGGCCACGATTTCGACTGCGCCCGCCGGGCCGTGGAGATGACCGCCGGGAGGGGGCTGCCCGTCGGGGCGCACTTCATCCTGGGGCTTCCGGGCGAGACGGACGAAATGCTGCTGGCGCAGACGGAGCGGATCAACGCCCTGCCCCTTACGACCGTGAAGTTCCACCAGCTGCAGGTTTTCCGCTCGACGCCGATGGCTGCCGAGTACGACGCCGACCCCGGGCGTTTCCGCTTCTGGGAGGTGGACGAGTACATCGACCTGTTCGTCGAGATCCTCCGCCGCCTGCGCCCCGATCTGGTCGTCGAACGCTTCGCCTCGGAGGCTCCCCCGCGCTACCATTACGGCCGTAACTGGGGGCTGATACGCAACGAACAGCTGCTCGCGCGTCTCGAGAAAAGATTGGAGGAACGCAATGCATATCAAGGCGAATTTTTTACTATCTTCGCCGAAAATAACTCTTAATAAAAATCCGTCGCTATGAAATCCATTTCCCCGGATATCGTGCTCAAACCCGTCAAGGAGTATATTCTGATGGCTGTCGGCATGCTGATGTATTCTTTCGGCTGGATCGGCTGTATCCTTCCGGCAGGCGGTGTCGGCGGCGGTGCGGCCGGTCTGTCGCTCGTGCTGTGCAACGCCCTTTCGGTGCTGGGACTGAACTTCCAGATCGGTACGATGGTCTTCATCATCAACGCCGTCCTGCTGCTCGTCGCCGGGTTTATCGTGGGATGGAACTTCGGCGTCAAGACCATCTATTGCGTGGTGGTCATCTCTCTGGGCATGAACTTCTGGCAGGAGGTGCTTCCCGAAGGCAATTTCCTCGGGGTCGACAACCTGCTGGCTATCGTCATGGGCGGCATCCTGGCCGGCGCCGGCATCGCGCTCTGCTTCTCGCAGGGCGGTTCGACGGGCGGCACGGACATCGTGGCCATGATCATCAACAAGTACCGCACGGTCAGCTACGGCAAGATACTCATCTACTCCGATTTCGTCATCATCGCCTCGGCCCTGCTGGTGGGCATGGGCATCAGCGCCGTGATCTACGGCTATGTGATGACGGCGGTCGTGGGCTATACGGTCGATATGATCATGGCCGGGAGCCAGCAGTCGAGCCAGGTCTTCATCGTCACGCACGACTACGAGAAGATGGCCCAGGCGATCGTCGACAACGTGCACCGAGGGGTCACGCTCATCGACTCGCAGGGATGGTATTCGAAGAAGGAGTCCAAGATCGTCATGGTGGTCTGCCGCAAGCGCGAGACGACGATGATCCTCAAATTCGTCAAGACCATCGATCCGGACGCCTTCATGACCGTCGGTTCGGTCATGGGCGTCTACGGCAAGGGCTTCCAGGCAATCAGCAAGGGCTGATGCTCCGCTATGCCGACATAGTCCTTCCGCTGGCGCAGCCCGCCTATACGTTCGCCGTTCCCGAGGGGGCCGAGGTCGCCGCGGGACAGGCCGTGGCGGTGCAGTTCGGCCCCCGCAAATTCTATACGGGCATCGTGTGGCGGGTCCACGACCGGAGGCCCGATTTCAAACGGATCAAATCCATTCACCGCGTCCTCTACGACGCACCCCTGCTTTCGGCGCAGCAGATGGCGCTCTGGGAGTGGGTCGCCTCGTACTATATGTGTTCGGTGGGCGAGGTGATGCGCGTGGCGCTGCCGGCGCTGATGAAGCCTTCGGGCGACACCGAGGAGGAGTTTTCCGACGACGAATTCCGGCCCCGGACGGAGTGTTACGTCGCATTGTCCCGGGAATTGCACGACGAGGCGGCGTTCCACGAGGCGTGCGAAAAACTCGAACGGCGCGCCCCGAAACAGTACGAAGCGCTGCTGGAACTGGCTGCGGCCGGCGACGAAACGCGCATCTCGACGGGCGAGGTGGCCCGCCGCCTGCTTCGGGCCGACTATGCCGTTCTGCACGCGCTGGAACGCAAGAAACTGATCGTCTGCGCCGAGCGGGAGCGCACCGTCGAGCGCGGCGGCTCGGCGTTCCGGCTTCCGGAACTCACCCCGCACCAGCAGACGGCGCTGGACGAACTGCGCGGGCATTTCGCCGCCGGAAAGAGCACGGCCCTGCTGCAGGGGATCACCGGTTCGGGCAAGACCGAAATCTACATCCACCTGATCGCCGAAGTGCTGGCGCGCGGCGGCGACGTGCTGCTGCTGGTCCCCGAGATCGCCCTCACGGCGCAGCTCATCGCGCGTATGGAGCGTATTTTCGGCAGCCGGGTTACGCCCTACCATTCGAAACTCACCAATCGCCGCCGCACGGAGACCTACCTGCGGCTGAACCGCTCCGAAGGAGGCGAGTTCGTCGTCGGGGTCCGCTCGTCGATCTTCCTGCCGCTGAAGCGGTTGCAGCTCGTCATCGTCGACGAGGAACACGACGCCAGCTACAAGCAGACGGAACCCGCGCCGCGCTACAACGCCCGCGACTGCGCCGTGGTGACGGCCCGCCTCACGGGTGGCCGCACGCTGCTGGGCAGCGCCACACCGTCGCTCGAAACGTGGCTCAACGCCGCGTCGGGCAAGTACGGACGGGCCGAGCTCACGGAGCGTTACGGCGATGCCCGTCCGCCCGAGATACTCGTTTCCGACACCCTGCGGGCCGCCAAACGCGGCGAGCGCAAGGCTCATTTCAACAAACTCCTGCTGGACAAGATCGGCGGGGCCCTCGACCGGGGCGAGCAGGTGATGCTGTTCCAGAACCGCCGCGGCTTCTCGCCCTATGTCGAGTGCTCCGAATGCGGCTGGACGGCCCGCTGTCCCCACTGCAACGTGACGCTGACCTACCACAAAAACGGCCGGAAACTCGTCTGCCACTACTGCGGCCATACCGAAGATGTTCCGGCCAAATGCCCTTCGTGCAAAGTCACGGACGTGATCCCGATGGGTTTCGGGACGGAGAAGGTCGAGGAGGAGATCGCCCGGATTTTCCCCGAAGCGCGTGTCGCGCGGCTGGACCGCGACAGCGTGACCTCCGAGCGGGCTTTCAACGCCATCATCGCCGACTTCGAAGCCCGCAAGACCGACATTCTGGTCGGCACGCAGATGATCACCAAGGGGTTCGATTTCGGAGGCGTCTCGCTGGTGGGCATCCTCAACGCCGATAACCTGGTGAACAACCCCGACTTCCGGGCCGCCGAGCGGGCTTTCCAGCTGATGATGCAGGTGGCCGGACGCGCCGGACGCCGCGCCGACGGGGGCGAGGTGGTGATCCAGACCTCCGAGCCGGGGCATCCCGTCATCCGGCAGGTCGTGGCGGGCGATTTCGGGGCGATGGCCCGCGCCCAGCTCGCCGAACGCGAAGCCTTCTTCTATCCGCCCTATGCGCGGCTGACGTCGATCACGCTGCGCCACCGCGACCCCGCGGTGCTGCGCCAGGGGATCATGGAGCTGGCCGCACGCCTCCGCGTCCGCTTCGGACGCCGCGTGCTGGGGCCCATGACGCCGCCCGTCGACCGCATCCGCGGCGAATACCTCGCGGGGCTGCTTCTGAAAATCGAGAGCGGGGCCTCGTCGGCCCGGGCCCGCGAGCTGCTCGCCGCCGAGCTGAAAACCTTTTCCGAAAATCCGGCTTTCAAGGCCGTCGCCGTCGTCGTCAATGTCGATCCTCAGTGACCTCCTGCGCGACGTCGCGTCGCTGTTGTTCCCGGCCCGCTGCGCGGTCTGCGGGGAACCGCTCGCGCGCGGCGAACGGACCGTCTGCACCTTCTGCCGCGCCACGGCGCCCCTGACCGGCTACTGGAACGAGGCCGACAATCCCGTCGCGCGCAAATGCTGGGGGCTGGTGCCCGTCGAACGGGCTTCGGGATTCCTCTTCTTCGTCCACGGAAGCGGTTGGCGGCGGCTGATCCACGGCTTCAAGTACCGAGGGAAGTGGCGCACGGCTCGGGAGATGGGCGCGTGGTACGGGCGGCACCTCCGGGAAAGCGGGCTTTACGACGATATCGACGTCGTGGTTCCGATGCCCCTGCATCCTTTCCGGCGGTGCCGGAGGGGCTACAACCAGTCGGAATACCTCGCCGAGGGGATCGCCTCGCAGCTGGGCGTCGACGTCGACCGCCGCAGCGTCCGCCGCAGGCGCAATACGCCCAGCCAGGCCCTCCGGTCGCGCCGCGACCGGGCCCGCAACGTCGAGGGAGCCTTTGCGGTCCGCCGTCCCGAACGGCTCGACGGACGGCACGTCCTGCTGGTCGACGACGTGATGACCACGGGCAATACGCTCCTCGCCTGCGCTGCCGAAATCCTCCGCGCCGCGCCCGGCTGCCGCGTCAGCATCGCTGCTTTCGCCGTCTCCCGCCGCGAAATGGGCGTGAAGGAGTGAAGTCCCTCCGGCGGCCGCCTGCCGGGCCTCCGTGCCGTTGACACGGGGTTGTCGAAAAAACTCTTGCCGGGCGGTTTTGATATGTCCGCCCGAATCGCTACTTTTGACCTTTGAAAGAATCCGAATATTCATGGCGAAAGATTTTACCCCCTCTTCCCGCAACCGGGAGGCGTTCGAAGCGATGACCGACACCGTCGGCAACGTACCCCCGCAGGCGATCGAACTGGAGGAGGCCGTGCTCGGCGCGCTGATGCTCGAGAAGGACAGCATCATCTCCGTGCAGGAGTACGTGACCCCCGAGGCGTTCTACACCGAGGAGCACCGGCTGATCTACAAGGCGATCAACGAACTGTCGATGGAACTCAAGCCCATCGACCTCTACACCGTGACCGAGCGGTTGAAAGTCAAGAAGGAGCTCAAGAAAGTGGGCGGCGCCTCGTACCTCGCGCAGCTGACCCAGAAGGTCGGTTCGGCGGCCAACGTCGAGTTCCACGCCAAAATCATCGCCCAGAAATACGTCCAGCGCGAGCTGATCCGTTCGGCCACGGAGATTCAGAAACGGTCCTACGACGAGTCGACCGACGTCACGGAGCTGATCGGCTACGCCGAGGGCGAGATTTTCAAGGTCGCCGAGGGGCATGTCAAGCGTTCGGTGCAGTCGTCGAAGGACATCCTGGCCCGCGCGCTGATGCAGATCGAGGAGGCGTCGAAGAACACCAGCGCGTTCAGTGGCGTGCCGTCGGGCTTCATGGCCCTGGACCGCGTGACGCTGGGCTGGCAGCTCTCCGACCTCATCATCGTCGCCGCGCGCCCTTCGATGGGCAAGACGGCTTTCGTGCTCTCGATGGCCCGCAACATGGCCGTCGACCACGAGCAGGGCGTGGCGTTCTTCTCGCTCGAAATGTCCGCCGTGCAGCTGATGATGCGTCTGATTATCGCCGAGACGGGGCTTTCGGGCAACGACGTCAAGTCGGGCCGCCTGACGCCCGAGCAGTGGCGCCACCTCGAGTCGGCGACCAAACCGCTGGGTTCGGCCCCGCTGTTCATCGACGACACCCCGGCCCTTTCGGTCTTCGAGTTCCGCTCGAAAGCCCGCCGGCTGAAGATACACAACGACATCAAGATCATCATCATCGACTACCTCCAGCTGATGACCGGCAATCAGGATACGAAGGGCAACCGCGAGCAGGAGGTGGCCTTCATCTCGCGTACCCTCACGGCGATCGCCACGGAGCTGAACGTGCCGGTGAGCGCCCTTTCGCAGCTGAGCCGCGCCACGGAGATGCGCGGCGGTTCGAAGCGCCCCCAGCTGTCGGACCTCCGCGAGTCGGGCGCCATCGAGCAGGACGCCGACATCGTGGCTTTCATCCACCGCCC
>CATKXN010000008.1 GCA_949840605.1 uncultured Alistipes sp. | reverse complement strand
GTCGATGTTCTCGGCCGATTCGTTCATCAGTTCCATGTAGTCGGCGTAGTTCGACGCCAGCTCGAAATGGTTTGCCGGGCGGTTGAAGGCCACCATGCCGTTGTACGAGATGTTGAATTTGCCCGTGCTGCCCGTCTTGGTGGTGACGAGCACCACGCCGTTGGCGCCGCGGTTTCCGTAGATGGCGCACGAGGCGGCGTCCTTCAGCACCGACACTGACTCGATGTCGTCGGGGTTGACGTTGCCGATCGAACCTTCGAAGCCGTCGACGATGACCAGCGGAGCCGAGTCGTTGAGCGTCCCGATGCCGCGGATGCGCATCAGCATTCCTTCCTGTCCGGGCTGTCCCGAGGTCTGCGAGACCATCAGTCCGGCGTTCATGCCCTGCAGGAGCTGGGCGGTCGAGGTCACGGGACGCGACTCGGCCTCCTTGGCATAGTTGACCGACGATACGGCGCCGGTGACGTTCACGCGCTTTTGGAGGCCGTATCCGACCACCACGAGGTCTTCGATCAGGTTTGCCTGAGGAGCCAGCGTCACGTCGATGCGGGTGCGCGAGCCTACGCGAATCTCCTGCGCGGCATATCCGAGGTAACTTATCACGAGGGTTTCGTTCGGCGAGGCGATGATCTCGAACCTGCCGTCCGAGGAGGTGCTCACGCCGCGGGTCGTATTGGCGACAGTCACGGAGGCCCCGACCAGGGGTTTCCGGGCTTCGTCGAAGACGGTTCCCGTGATTTTGGCGGATTGCTGCTGCGCGAAGGCGAAGGGCGCCGCGAGCAGCAGCACGGCCAGGAAGAATCGTTGTATTGATGTAATCATAAGGCCATTGGTTGATGGTTAGTAAATTCGGTTATGCGGTTGTTGCGAAAGTTTTGCGGTTTATCGTCCGAGGCTGCTTCGGGTGTTCGTACTGCTCCTGGCGGCGAGTTTCGCACGGCCCGGGGTTGGCGGGCCGTATCACAAATTTGGCGAATAATGGCGAATCGGAATAGAACAAAAAATGCAATTCAGGGAACAATGCCCCGTTAATCGGCATTATGCTCCTTCATGTACTCTGCGGGCAGGATACCATAGAACTTTTTGAAGCATTTGGCGAAGTAGGAGGGGGTGTTGAACCCCACCGAATAGCAGACTTCGTTGATGCGGCAGCGGTTTTCGGTCAGCATCTGCGCCGCCACCGTGAGCCGTTTGGTGCGGATGTAGTCGTTGGGCGTGGTGTCGAGCAGGCCCTTGATCTTGCGGTTGAGCGTCGATTTGCTCAGGTAAAAGGCTTCGGCCAGCTGTTCGTTCGAGAAGCTGGGGTCGCTGATGTTGGCCAGGATGATCGCGTCGAGCCGCGTGAGGAACTCCTCGTCGCTGTGCGGCAGGTTGTAGAGGTGCGCCGCGAGGGGCATGACCTTGTTCCTGAAGGCGTTTTTCATGGCGCTCCGCTTGTCGAGGATGTTCCGGATGCAGGCCTGGAGATACTCCATGCTGAACGGCTTCTCGATGTAGAGGCTCGCGCCGCACTCCATGCCCACGACCTTCGACCGCGTTGAGGAGAGCGCCGAGAGGAGGATCACCGGGATGTGTGAGGTCTCGAAATCCCCGCAGACCCGTTTGCAGAGTTCCAGCCCGCTCATGCCGTTCAGGGCGATGTCCGAGAGGATGAGGTCCGCCTCCTGTTGGCGGAGCAGTTCCAGCGCCCGTTCGGCGGTCGCGGCGGTGAGTATGCGGTATTCGCCCTGCAGCTTGCGTTTGAGATAGGCCGAGAGGTCGGCGTTGTCCTCCACGATGAGCAGCGTCGGGAGTCCCGGCTTCTCCGCTTCCCCTTCGGGTGCGGATGCCGTTTCCTCCCCGCCGGCGGGCTCCGCCTCGGCACGGCGCAGGGGCAGCGTGAGGATGAAGTCGGTGCACTCCGTGCCGTCGTCGAGGACGAGCCGGCCGCCGTGCAGCTCGGCGAGGGTGCGGGCCAGCGAGAGCCCGATGCCGACGCCCTTGGCGTCGCTGCCGTACTGCACGAAAGGTTCGAATATCCGGCTGCGCTGCTCTTTCGGGATGATTGGCCCGTCGTTGCGGACCGAGACCACGGCGTTGCCGCCCTCGCTGCGGGCTTCGACCTCGATATACGATTCGGCGTATTTCAGGGCGTTGTGCAGCAGGTTGTTGAGGATTTTGTTCAGTCCCGGTTCGTCGGCCAGGATGAAAAGCTGCTCGTCCTCGTGGCGGAACGTCAGCCGGAGGTTGCTGCTCTTGGCCGTCTCCGCGAAGTTGAAACAGAGAAAGCCGATCTTCTCGATCAGGTCGAGGTTGCCGCAGTTGAGCATATAGCCGTGGCACTCGATCTTCACGAAGTCCAGCAGCTCCTTCACCAGCTGCGAAAGGTATTCGGTGTTGTTGTTGATGACCGTCAGGTCCTCGCGGACCTCGCCGCTGCACTCCCCGGAGGCGAGGATGTTCTGCAGGGGTGTGCGGATGAGCGTGAGCGGGGTCTTGATCTCGTGGACGATGTTCGAGAAGAAAGCCATCTTTTCGTTGAACAGCTCGATTTCGCGGGCTCGCTTGTATTCGTCCTGTTGCTGCCGTTCGCGTTTCACGGCCTTGCGGTAGAAGCAGTGCGACACGAGGATGCTCGCCACGACCAGCAGCACGATGTAGAGCAGGATCGCCGGCGCCGATTTGTAGAATCGCTGCGCCACGGTGATCTCCACGGCGGGGTGCCGGTCGTTCCAGATGCCGTTGCTGTTGACGCCCTTGACCTGCAGACGGTAGCTGCCGGCGGGGATGTTCGAATAGAAGACCGTGTTGTTCTCCGGGACCCTCCGCCAGTCGGTGTCGTAACCTTCGAGCCGGCAGAGGATGGCGTTGCTGGCCGGCGAGGCGAACCCGAGCAGTGCGAATCCGAATCCGAAGGAGTTTTGGCGCGCGTTGAGGGCGATGTGCTGCGTGCGGTCGATGCTGCATGCGAGGGGCGATCCCTCTTCGCCCGCCTTCACGATCCGCTCGCCGATGCGCAGGTCCGTGATGACGATCTCCGGGACGCGCGTGTCGGTGTGGAACGTGCGGGGGTTGAAGCGGACGAATCCGTCGGACGATCCGAAATAGAGCGTGCCGTCCGAGGTCTTGAATCCCGCGTTGTAGTTGAATTCGTCGTTCAGCAGTCCGTCGGTGGTGGTGTAGGCCTTGGTTTCCAGCGTGGCGGGCGTGAAGCAGATCAGCCCCTTGTTGGTGGAGATCCAGAGGTTGCCGCTGTCGTCCTCGACGATCCGGTAGTTGATGTCGCTCGGCAGGTTTCCGGCCCCGAGCAGGGCCTGGTCGTAGACGACGAAATCGTCGTTCCGGCTGTCGTAGAGGCAGAATCCGGCGCTGAAAGTCGTCGCCCAGATGCGGCCTGTGCTGTCCCGGAACACCGAGAGCACCTTGTTGCTCGGCAGCGAACGCGGATCGCCCGCCTCATAGGCGTAGCTGCGCACGATCGTCCCCGCCGCCGGGTCGTAGCGGATGAGCCCGTTGGCGTAGGTGGCCACCCACAGGTCGCCGGAGGTGTCTTCGGCGATGTCGGTGACGAACATCCCCTCGAAGACGGCAATGGGCGAGAAACTGTCGCACGCGCGGTCGTAGCGCAGCATGCCGAGCGTCGTGCCCACGAGCAGGTCGCCTTCCGAGGTCTTGTAGATGGTGTATATCTTGTTGTCGTGCAGGCTCGACGACTCGTCCCGGCGGCTGTAAACCTTCACCGCCCCGGTCTTCAGGTCCAGCCGGTAGAGCCCCTGGAACGAACCCAGCCACAGCTTTCCGTCGTCGTGGCCGATGCCGAAAAGGGCTTCGGGAAGCTGTTCGTTCCGGTATTTGCGCAGCTCTCCGGTCTTGAGCGAGTAGGTCATCAGTCCCGATTTCTCGGTGGTGATCCAGAGCCGCCCCTCGCCGTCGTCGGCGAATCCCCGCACGAGGCAGTTGGCCAGGGGTTCGTCCCCGACGAGGTGATATTTGTCGAAATTCTGATGGAAGGCCCCCGAATAGTTCACGCCGCCGGCGTTGGTGCCGATCCAGATGCCGTCGGAGTCGTCGACCAGCACCGAGAGCGCGTGGCTGTCCGAGAGCGAGAATTTGTCCTGCCGGTCGGCTTCCAGATGGATGGTCTCGCCGCTGCCGGGGTTGTAGACGTAGGTGCCTTTGGTGGTGGCCGCCCACAGTTCGCCGTCGCGGCCCGAAAAGAGCGATTCGGGCACGTAGCGGTTCTCGGCGTTGGGGATCAGCGCCCGGATCCGGTTGCTCCGGGGTGCGATCTCGCAGACGCCCTTGTCGACGCTCGCCACGTAGAGCGTATTGTAGGGGCTTTCGATGATCTCGATGATGTTGTCGTTGCGGAAGAGCTGCCCGCGGTCGCCGAACTCCACGGGAGTCGCCTCGGTCAGCGACTTGTCGGCGTGGTAGAGGTTCGAGAAGTAGAGCGAGAGCCAGCACTCGTTGTTCACGTCGAAGCAGAACGAGGTGATGTTCGCGGGGAGCGTCTGCCGCCCCTCCTCCACGAAATAGTTTTTCAGCGCACCGCTCTCCGGGTCGCAGGAGAAGAGTCCCTGGTTGTTGACGGCCATCCAGATCACGCCCTGCCGGTCCTTTTTGATGGCGGTCACCTTGTTGTGGATCACCGTGCCCCGGTCGCTGGGCGTGTCGAGGGCCCTGAAACGGTCGGTCGCGGCGTCGTAGAGCGCCACGCCGCTGTCGGTGCCGATCCAGATATTGCCCCGGTCGTCCTCGCAGAGCGAGACGATGAACCCGGAATTTCCGCCGAGCTCGTTCTTGTGGAAGGTCCGGAACCGCATGCCGTCGTAGCGGTTGAGTCCGTCGGAGGTCCCCAGCCAGATGAATCCCCGCGAGTCCTGGATGATGGCGTGCACGCAGTTGTAGGAGAGCCCGCTGTCGGTGGTTTTCAGGTGGGTGAAATACCGCGCGCCGGGGTTGACCGCCCCGGCCTGCGGAACAGCCGCGAAAAGGGCCAGCAGGCATAGGAGTATGCCTGCCGTCCGTTTCGCTGTCTGTCCGTGCGGTCTCACGTCGTCTATTTCAAGGTTATGCGCAGCCACTCTCCGGGGTAGTCGCTGTTCTCGCCCTCGGCCTCCTCGACGAGCGCGAATACGGGACCCTCTTTCACCGTCTCCTTGTAGTGGTGGCGGAGGTGTGCGCGGAGCTCCTCGCCCGGAGCGGGTTTGCCGCCCAGCAGCTCCCAGCCGATGCACAGCCGGGCTCCGAAGCCCAGGTCGGTGTCGCCGGCGTCGTTGACCGTGCCTTGCAGATCGACTTCGGTCCGGCCCTTGGCCACGAGCCGCCACGAGGAGCTCTCCTCGCGGTAGACCAGCCAGCGCCCCTCGGCGTTGACGAGTATCTTATAGGTGTCCCAGCCTCCGTCGGCCGACCGCCGCGCCAGCAGCAGCGCCGGGGCGTCGGAGTTCTCGGGGGGGAAGGCCACGAGGTTTTCGTCGAAAAGGTAGGTCGCCACGACGAAGCAGTCGTCGGTGTAGCCGAAGTCGGTGAAAACCGACGCGGCGGTCTCCTTGCCGAGGAACCAGTAGTCGTTGTTCTCCCGGTCGAACTCTCCGACGGGCGCCATCTCGATGTCGCCTTTGGCGACGGTCTTGGCGCGGTTCAGCCGTCCGACCATCAGCCGCACACCGCCGCGCGAACGATCCCCGTCCGGATAGCGGAAGGTCCCGGTCCCGAGCACGCGGTCGTTGCCGATGTAGTCGATCGAGCCCCAGTAGCCGACGAACGGCGAGGTGGCGAAGCGGAAGTTGTCGGCCCGTTTGTCGCCGATGAATACCCACATGCCCTGGACGTTTTTGTAGACGCCGTTCGAGAGCACGATCATCTCGCCCGTCGGCAGTTTGGTCGAATAGGGGCCGAATCCCACGAAATCCTTGTTCAGCTGTTTCTTCCAGGGGTATTCGGGACCTCCCTGGCTGCGGATCGACTGGTCCGAACGCCAGTTCGTCGCGGCGTCGGTGCGCACGACCACCGGGGTCTGGTCCATCTTATACTTGCCGCTCCAGACCTCCAGCGGTACGGCGATTCCGTAATCGTCGTCGAGCCATACGCCCGAAGGCATTCCGTCGGCCGTGCAGCGCTCGTCGAACGTCCGGGAGATGATCTCGCCGTCGCGGTACGAACAGCTCTCCTTGCCCTGCCACGTGCGGCCGCCGTCGAACGAGCGGATAAGGATCGTGCAGGGCTGCGAAACGCCTTTGAGGGTTTCGTTGCTGTCGGTGATGTACATCTGGATCTCGCCCGAGGGGAGCTGGAGCATCGCCGGTTCCCAGCAGCGTCCCGTGTAGACGTTGCGCGGTTCGGAGAAGCTGCGGCCCTTGTCGTCGCTGAATAGGATTTCGACGCCGCAGTTCTCGTTGGTGTGGGCGATGTCGTTGTAGCCTTTCTTATAGCGCCACTGGTAGGCGAGCAGGATGCGACCGTCCTGCAGTTCGATGAAGTCCGGGTTCACGAAGACCATCTGATCGTCACCTGCCGAGGAGCGGGCGTCGAAGCGCTGGCGCACCATCTGCGCGTCGCTCCACGTGCGTCCGCCGTCCTCGCTGCGCCGCACGAAGGCGTCCCAGCCGAAATGGTCGTTCATGAAGGTCATCAGCAGCGTCCCGTCCGAGAGCGCCTTGATGCGGGGATAGTGGAGTTCCTGCTCGGTGTAGCCCTTGTTCCCGACCTCCACGGAGGTCATCTCCTGAAACGTGCCGCGGTCCCACGCTATGCGTACGTCGCATTCCGCCGCCGGGGGACAGCCCGGCTCCGAGCAGCTTCCCGCGCAGAGCGCCGTGAGAAAAATCGTTCTGAGTTTCGTCGTTTTCATCGGTTTCAATACAAAATTACGTTTTTTTATTCAAATTATTCAGTTAGCCGAAAATGTTACGCTCGTTACGTCCGATCCCGCCAGATAGAGGTAGAACGGGGCACCGTAGCCTGAGCCGCTGATCCAGGGCGTATCGCGCACGGCGACTTGGGTCTCGGAATCCGCCTGGACGCTTCCGTCGGCGCACTTGATCCGGAATTTGAGATCGCCGCTCCTGACTTCGTTCTCGAAGGTCATGGTGTGTTCGATGACCTTGCCGCCGCGGACCAGCGAGTAGGTGCACTCCATGCTGTGCGCGGGGTCGTAGCAGGTGACGGTCTCCCGGTTGCATTTCCACTCCTTGCCGTCGAGGTATTCGATGTCCCAGAATACCGGACCCTGACGGGTGTACATCGGGAAGGTGAGCGTGACGGAGGTCCCTGCCGCGAACTTCTTGACCGGGAGCGTGAATTCGAAGCAGTCGCCCGTCCAGACGCCCTTGATGCCCGGGGAGCCGATTTTGCTGGCCACGTATTCGAGTTTCTGCGTGTATTTGTCGCTCGGGTCGGATGCCTTGATCCACTTCGCGTAGGCCTGGGTCTGCGACGGGCATATCCAGAGGCCGTCGGTCGTCCACTGCGGCTGTGTCGCCGCCGAGAAAATATAGGTGCCGTTCTCGTACCCCAGCGGGAAGACCACGGGAAACGTTACGGGAACGACGCCGTCGTCGCTGGCGCTGAGGTACTGCTTCGACACCTCGCCGGCGGCCAGCACGGTGCCCGCATCCTCGGACTTGGCGAAGATCGTCAGCGAACTCTGCCGGTCGTCCTTGTCGGTGAACGTCACTTCGAATCCGCCTTCCGGGACCGTGCAGGGGACCATGACGAGCGGTACTTTCGTATAGGCCTCGCTCAGCGTGAGCCCCTGGGCGCCGAAATCGACGACGATCTGCTGCGACCGGGTCGCGGGGTTTTCGGTGAAGGTGCCCGTCGTCAGGTCGTAGGTGCCGCTCACGGCCAGTGCCCCGCTGAAATTCTCCGCGGCGGCGGGTTTCAGCGTCAGCGTCTTCACCACCGAGTTGCCGTCCTCGTCCAGCAGGTCGTCGGGGAGGTAGAGTTCCATCATGGCGAAAATGTTGCGGAATTGCAGTTCCACGGTGGGCACCACGGTCGTTACGCTTTTCGACGCCGTGTAAAGACCGCCGTTCGCCCGTCCGGTGTAGGGCTGTTCGGCCGGGGCGGCCGCCGCGACGGTTTTCCGGTCGGCCGACGCACCCGAATAAGGATAATAGGCGTAGAAACGGTAATTGTGGTCCGAGGCGTCGGCGATCACGGCATCCTCTTCCGTGACGCCGGCGAGCGCCGCCGATTCGCCTCCGGCCGCCGCCGTGTACCGGGCGTTGGCGTTCGTGCTCATCGGAGTATCCTGTGCGTCGTTGCGTGTGCAGAAGGCGAAGATGCCGACCTCGGCGCCCGTTTCCCAGGTCCCGTTCGTCATGCTCCCCTTGAAGTTGACACGGAGCGTGTCGTACTCCAATCCCCGGTTGTCGTCGTCGGAATTCTGGCATCCGGCAACCAGCAGGGCAAGCATACACATGGTCGAAAAACTTGTTTTTCTCATGGCTGCTGTTTTTAGGTTTTTTAGTTTCAGGTTCGTGTTTTTGTTGATGAATGACTTTCGCGTAACAACCATTCACAAAATTAGGGGATCGCGGCGGTTTCGGATAGAACAATAGTTGCAACAGGTGCAACACCCGCCTGAGAGGCGGGATTTGGAATGGGGCGCAGCGCAGATTCAGCCCGGGATATAAATCCTTTCCGCCGCCCCTGAATCGGGCTTCCTAAGCCCGTGCCCTCGGCTTGCACTACGTTACCGGGGAAAACAATTCCCGGTTTAGATAGGCTGCGCCTCGGCAATAGTCAAATAAATTTGATATTGCCCTCGGCTTGCACTATCTTTGTTCCATGAAAAACCCGAACGACATGAAAAAAATCGTATCTATGTCTTTTACCGCTATTGCGCTTGCGTCGTGCAGCCAGTCGCCGAAAGGCGAGGCGCCGTGGATCGTCGACCGTTTCGACGACATCAAGGTCATCCGTTACGAAGTCCCCGGCTTCGACGAGCTGCCCCTCGAAGAGAAGGAGCTCGTCTATTACCTCGCCGAGGCCGCCAAGTGCGGACGCGACATCTTCTACGACCAGAACTGCGCCGTCAATCTCCCCGTGCGCCGCACGCTGGAGACGGTCTATGAGCATTATGCCGGCGATCGCACCGCGCCCGAGTGGAAAGCGCTGGAGAAGTATCTGAAAAAAGTGTGGTTCGCCAACGGCATCCACCACCACTATTCGAACGACAAGTTCGTGCCCGAGTTCACCGAGCCGTATTTCCTCGGCGTCTGCGAGTCGATCCCCGTGGAGCGTTTCGGCGAGCTCAACGGCATGATCGGCATGGTCTGCAACGCGATCTTCAATCCCGAGATGTACAAGACGCGGCTGAACCAGAAGGCCGGCGACGACCTGCTGTGGACCTCGTCGGGCAACTACTACCGCAACGTGCGCCAGGCCGAGGCCGAGAAGTTCTACGCCGATATGGCCGCCGCCGATGCGGGCAATCCCGAACCGGTCTCCTACGGACTCAACTCGCAGCTGGTGAAGGAGGAGAAGACGGACCGCATCTACGAGCGGGTCTGGAAGGTGGGCGGCATGTATTCGCCGGCCATCGAGCGGATCGTCTACTGGCTTGAAAAGGCGCAGGCCGTGGCCAGAGAGCCGCAGCGGAGCAACATCGCGGCGCTCGTCAGCTACTACAAGACGGGCGACCTGAAAGAGTTCGACCGTTACAACATCGGCTGGGTGAAGGACACCGTATCGAACGTCGATTTCGTCAACGGCTTCATCGAGGACTACGGCGATCCCCTGGGCCGCAAGGCGGCGTGGGAAGGCAACGTCAACTTCATGGACAAGGAGGCCTGCCACCGCACGGAGGTCATCTCCGAGAACGCCCAGTGGTTCGAGGACCATTCGCCCGTGGCCGAGGCTTACCGCAAGCCGGTCGTGAAGGGCGTTTCGGCCAAGGTCATCACCGTGGCGATGCTGGGCGGCGACTGCTATCCCTCGACGCCCATCGGCATCAATCTTCCCAACGCCGACTGGATTCGCAAGGAGTTCGGTTCGAAATCGGTCACCATCGACAACATCACCTATGCCTATGATATGGCCGCCCACGGCAACGGTTTCAACGAGGAGTTCGTGCTCCGCGCCGAGGACCGCGAGCGGATGGACAAATACGGCAAGTTGGCCGACGACCTCCACACCGATCTCCACGAATGTCTGGGCCACGGCTCGGGCCAGCTGGCGCCGGGTGTGAAAGGCGGTGAGCTGAAGAGCTACGGATCGACGCTCGAGGAGACCCGCGCCGACCTCTTCGGCCTCTATTACCTGGGCGACCCCAAGCTGGTCGAGCTGGGGCTGGTGCCGTCGTTCGACGTGGCCAAGGCCGGCTATGCGAAATATATCCTGAACGGCATGATGACCCAGCTGGCGCGCGTCGAGCCGGGCAAGAACGTAGAGGAGTCGCACATGCGCAACCGCAAGCTGATCGCCGAGTGGTGCTACGAGCGCGGCAAGGCCGACAACGTGATCGAAATGGTTCGCGAGAACGGCAAGACCTATGCGGTGGTCAACGATTTCGAAAAACTGCGCCGACTTTTCGGCGAGATGCTCCGCGAGGTGCAGCGCATCAAGTCCGAGGGGGATTACGAGGCCGGGCGCAAACTGGTCGAGCAGTATGCCGTCGTGGTCGATCCCGAACTGCACAAGGAGGTCCGCGACCGCTACTATGCGCTCGGCATCGAGCCTTACGGCGGTTTCGTCAACCCCGAGTTCGAACTGGTGGAGAAGGATGGCAAGGTCGTCGACGTGAAGATCTCCTACCCGGCGAATTACGTGGAGCAGATGCTCGGCTATTCGAAGGACTACTCGTTCCTACCCAACGTCAACTGAGGTTTGAGGTGATTTACTGAAGAAACCGACGGACTGCCTGTTGTGCGGTCCGTCGGTTTCTTGTGATGAGAAGCGTCAGAACAGGTAAAGTTCCGAAACGTTAGTGCCGTAGTAGTCGGCCAGTGTTGCCGTTACCGTAAATTTGAAATACCGTCCGTGTTCAGCATGCCGTCATAGGCGTTCAGCCGGAAACGTCGTTCGCCGAGACTTTCGGGTTCAGTCTCTTAATGCGGAAGAACTCCTATGGAACAGTTTTGAGCCGTTTGTATGCAAAACCGGGTTTCCGTCCGTTTACGACGGAAACCCGGTTAATATCGGGTGTATACCGACAGGTTACAGTTGTTTCAACGGCAAGTCCTTCCGCAAACGCTTTCCGTCGGTCTGCCGGTCAGCAGCAGCCTCGGTTCCGCGAGAAGGAAGAGAAACCACGTGTTGCGGGCTTGCTGCGTCATAATCGGTCAGATGGCTTTTAATGCGAAGCCCGTTCGTCTCCAGTGTTTTTGTCGGTCGTTCGACTGACGTTTGTTCCTGTGTCCGGGGTGCAAGCTTCAACGGCATCATGCTGATCGCCGAGTAGCTTTTCGAACCCACGTATTCGCGCAGGTAATTCGAACTGTTGGTTTCCGGCGAACTGAAAAGCAGAAACATATAGCCGGTAACGTTGGCCGTCGCATAAGGACTGGCGGCCCAATAGAGTGTGTCGCCGATGTAACCGATCGCCATGCTGTTTCCGCCCCAGTAGATCGACAATCCGTCCGAAAAACCGAGCGTCGCATAGTTCGCGCCGTAAGTTCCGGCCGATTGAGGCTCGACGACGATCATGTGTCGATCGCTGTCGTAATAGCCGAAAATCGTCGGTGCGAAATCACGCATGTCGCTCATACCCGAGATCGCCACGTCCCGATCGTTCAGACGTGTAATATCCATGCGGAAAGTGCTCTGGGTGTCATTCGAGCCGGTCGTAACGGTTGCCGAGACGCTGAATGCGCCTAAGAAATCCTCCAGGGTTTTGGTCTGATCGAAATCCCGGGCGAAATAACCCGCGGTCGCAGCTGTTTTCGATACGAATGCCGTATCCCCGAACTGGTTGGTCATCAGCAGAGCGAGCACGTACGAGGTTCCCTGGTCGAGCGATGTGAAAGCCGTGGCGATGCCCTCGTCCGTATTGAGGTTGGCGACGAACTCCTCGTTCACCTCGTTGCCGCGTTCGGCCGTCAGCTCCTCGAGCGTCTTTCCGAGATTTTTCGTCAAATAGTCGGCGATGTCGGCCGTAACACAAAGGTATTTGACCGAGGTTACATTGGATGTCTGCATCTCCCAGACCAGTGAACTGTAAGGCGAATAGTTGGGATTGCCCTGCGGGGCATAGAATTCGAATTCGTTGACCCTGACCGCCAGGTCGTTGTCGGGATCGCACGTGAACCGCCTGCTGTAAAGGCCGCACGGATTGCTGACCGAATCATAGGCCAGCGCGACGGCCGTATAGCTGCCCCTCGGGACGTTCCATACCGACTCATCCTCGCTGTCGAGCGTCATGACGGGAACGGGACCCTCGAAAGTGCCGTCGATAAGCTGCCGCCGCACCTCCTCCTGACGTTTCTCGTCGCCCGTGATGTCGCCCTCCACGACCGTGGCTTTATATGTGCGCGCGTAGCTGTTGGGCGAGAAGTGGAGTTTCGCGGATTTGAATCCGGTCGGCGTACTTTCGATGCCCAGGTATTCGATGCCGACGACCGGTGTGGTGTCGGCTTCGCTGTCGAATACGAGCGTTTCCCGGCCCTGAGCGAAGTAGCCGCCCGATACGTAGTAGATCAGGTAGAACGAGAACGAGTTCTTGCCGTCGAACGTACAGGGATAGGAGACGTAGGCCGAATCGTTGCCCGTGTAAACCGCCATGTCGGCCACGAACACGTACTCGTTGTAGTTCGAGTTGAAATAGCCGATCGACTGCGCCGGAACGGTGCAGGTGTTGTCTTCATGGACGATGAATTTGAACGTAACGCCGCTGGCCCAGTCTTTCAGCCGGTAGATATCGGCGCCTACGGCTTTCTCGACCTCGAGCCCCGAATCGCGCCCCGAGTAGTAGAGTGAATAGTGGTAGGTCGCCAGTTGCTGAATCTCCTCTCCGTCGCCGTTGAGACGCATGAACGGTTCCCAGGTCAATTCGTACGAAGCCGAAAGAGTCACCTTGTCGGTGAACTGCGAAACATGCGCCCCGTCGTCGCCCGGATTGGCTTCGCGACCTGAAATCATGAGCGTCGTCTTGTAGTTCGACCCCATGACGAAATTCGAGAGGTCTACCTCGACGGGAACCGTCACCGAGTGCTCCCCGTCCTTGAATGTCGCTTCCGACGGGATGCTGAACAGTGCGGAGTGGTCGCCTTTCTGTGTAAGAAACACCTTGTAGGTGCCTTTGCTGCCTGTGCGGGCGATCTCGACATGGATGATCCCGCTTCGGGCATCCTGCGCAAACTCCTTTTCGATGGACGACTGGATGAAGTGTATCTCCTTCGAGTCGTCCTTGTTGGGGGTATAGCGGTTGCCCTCCTGCATCTTGCTGCATGCTGCGCAGAGCAGCAGGAATGCCGTCCCCAGATATATAGATATGTTTTTCATAGTGTACAAGGATTAATCACTGACAATGCATTATCAAGGGTTCTGGTCTTCCTCGTTGATATTGGGGTTGGCGTCCAGCTCGTCTTGCGGAATGGTCAGCACCCAGTCGTAGGTATCGGGTTTGGTCAGGTCGACGTTGCGGCGGCTCATGCCCGACAGACACTCCTCCGAAAAACCGTCGTCCGCACGGCGGTCGATGCCCTGTCCCAGGCGGCGGACATCGAACAGCCGGCCGTATTCGCCCCACAGCTCGATGCGGCGCTGGGTGAGGATGTCCTCGAGCAGCGAACCTGTCCAGGTCGTCGTCGTCGCGCCGAGGTTCAGGCCGCTGCGGTAGTTGGCGTTGTATTTCGGGTCGCGCTCGGCCATGACGGCGTTCATCAGGTCGCGGGCGATCTGGACATTGTTCGGGAGGTTCTCGGAGCGGAGCGCCGCCTCGGCGGCCGTGAAATACATCTCCTCGACACGCATGTAGATATAGTCGCCCAGCCACGACGCGACGTTGCTGAACGCGAATTTTCTGCCGACGTAAGGCGATTCCTTGTCGTTGGGGTCCCACCAGTCGCGGCGCACGTCGGTCGAACTCATGCGGTTGTAAAGCTGCTTGTTGATGAGTTTGGGAGCCGATTCGGCATAGGCGCCCTGCTGGTTGTCCATATGGGCGAAGAAACTGGCGTAACCGCCTGCCTGGTCGGCGATCTGGATGCTGCCGCCCCACATGACGTTGGGTTTGTCGAGCGAGTTCATGCCGCCCATCAGGTCGGCCTTGGAGCCTACGGCGTAACCGCCTTCGTCGATCACGCGCTTGGCTGCGGTATAGGCGCCGTTCCAGTCGCCCTCGGCCAGGCAGACGCGCGACTTGACGCCGAGCGCCGCGTAAAGGCCGATGTGCGTCTTGTTTTCGGCAGCCAGCGAATTCTCCTTGCCTTTTTCGAGGTATGCGATGGCCGTGTCGATGTCTTCGTCGATGCGGTCGTACACCTGCCGCAGCGTGGCCCGCGGCTGGCCGCCGGTGTTGATCGAAGTCCCCGTCGTATAAATCGGTACGCAGACCTCGTCCCAGCGTGAAGTGCCGCGCATGGCATTGTAGGGCGTGCGCGCGAACCAGGTCGCCAGGTTGAGGTAGCAGAGTGCGCGGACGGCGTAAGCCTGGCCTACGACATAGGCGACGTCGGCCTCGCTGCCGGCCATGGTCGGAGCGGCGTCGATGACGTAGTTGACGTTGGCGATCCATTTGTAGTTGGCGTACCAGACGTCGTACGACCGGAATGCCGAGCTGGTGTAGTTCGACTTGACGTTATAGGTGTGGTCGCCCCAGAACCAGCCGTTGCCCTGTCCCTGCATGACGAGGTCGTCGGCCATGGCGTCGAGCGCAAGGTTGTAGGCCGCAATACCGAAGCACTGATGGGTGTTGGCGGTCGTAGACCAGCCTGCGGAGCGCATCGAACTGTATACGCCGTTGATCGAAGCGATGGCTGTCGAGGCCGATTGGAGCATTTCGTCGCCCGAGCCCGAATCGGTCGGAGAGAAGTCGAGCATCGACTGGCTGCACGAAGCCGCGGCCAGTGCGGCGAACGAAACGATACTGTATATTACTTTTTTCATAGTTGTTTCCTCCCTTGGTTAAAAGTTCAAATCCAGGCCGAACGCGATCACGCGCGAGGGTGCGTAGCTGTAGGCCACGCTTCCGGTGAAGTTGTACTGCGGGTCCATGCCGTCCAGGTGGTTGAACATGGCGATGTTGTCGAACGATGCGTAAATGCGCAGCGACTCGATGTCCAGTTTGGCCAGCCAGCGCCTGGGCAGCGTGTAACCGATCGTGATGTTCTTGATGGCGAAGTACGAGGCGTCGATGAGCGAGTTGTCGGACGTGGCATAGGAGCCGGCTACCTCGAGCATCGGGACGTCGGTCCTGTCGCCGGGTTTCTGCCAGCGTCGTTTGGCGTTCCGATGCCAGTTGTTGCCCGCATATTGAACGTACATCGCTCCGTTGTAGAGTCCGTCGTAGACGTATCCGCCGATCGAGTAGGTCGTCAGGAACGACACGTCGATGTTCTTGCATATCACGAAGTTCGATCCGATGCTGCCGAAGAGCTTGGGTTCGCGGCTGCCGTGGTAGTACTTGCTCAGCGTGGCCATCGCGGCATCGTCGGTGACGTATTCGTCGCAGCGCACGTTGCCCGGCTCGCCCTTGTCGTTTACGCCTTTCGTCCAGTAAGCGTAGTAAAGCTGTTTGCCCGTCGCCGGGTCTACGCCGGCGGTTTTCGGGAGGTAGAACGTGTAGATGGGCTTGCCGACCTCGATCACGCGGATACCCGAAGTGATGACGTCCTGCCCGTTGGTCAGTCCCAGCACCTCGTTGCGGTTGAATGCGCCCATGACCGTCGCATCCCAGCGGAAGCGGGGTTTGTCGAAGACCGTTCCGCGGATCGAGGCCTCCAATCCCTGGTTGCGCATCGAGCCGACGTTGGCGTTGTAGCCCGTGAATCCGGTCGAAATGGCCATCGGGTTTTCAAGCAGCATGTCGGTCGTCCTGCGGTTGTAGTATTCGACCGAAACGGCGAGGCGGCCCCGGAACATCGTGGCTTCGACTCCCGTGTTGAGGTTGCCGTTCTTCTCCCACGTCACGGCCTTGTTTTCGAGCTTGGTGACGAATGCGCCCGCATCCGAGGCATTGGGCCAGGTATAGTCGTAGAGGCCCTGCCATGCGTAATAAGTGCCCAGATTGTCGTTACCCTGCATGCCGTAGGAGACTTTCAGCGTCAGGTTGTCCAGCCACGAACGGGTATGCTGCATGAACCGCTCCTCGGAGATGCGCCACGACGCGCCGACCGACCAGAAGTGTCCCCAGCGGTTGTCGGGATGGAAACGCGACGATCCGTCGGTGCGCCAGCTGGCATCGAGGTAATAGCGGTCTTTGTAACCGTAGTTTACGCGCGAGAAATAGGATTCGATCGCCATGTTGTGCGAGTAACTGCTGTTCAGCGTCGTGGTTACGGCCGGGTCGAGTTCGTCGATGCCCTCCACGATACCGGTCTTTTGCCCTTGGGCATAGTTGTATTTGTAACGGTAATACTCGTGGCCGAGCAGCGCGTTGATCGAGTGGTCGCCGAATCTGCGTTCGTAGGTCAGCAGCTGGTTGAACGTGTAGCTCAGCGTGCGGGTGTTGATTTTACTGATGCGTCCGCCCTGCTGCGCGGCGTTGCCGTGGTATTTGTCGTGGACGATCGTGCCCTGGTAGTCGTTGAAATCGGTTCCCAGGTTTAGCGAGAATTTGAGTCCGTAGAGCCGGGCCTCCTCCTTGGTCGTGCCGAACGTAACGTAGCTGCGCGCCGAAAGGGTGTTGCGCGTATTGTAGGACTTGTTGTTGTAAAGTTCGGCCTTCGAGTTGAACCCCTGTGCCGTGGGGCGGTTCGCAAAACCGTTGTCGTCTTTCTCTCCGTACTCGTATTGGCGGTTGCCGTACTCGTCCAGCACGTTCCCGCCCTGCATGTCCTTCAGGTAAACGGGGTAGACCGGGGCCATGAACTGCGCCGTGTACCATACGTTCGAGGCGCTCGCGTCGGTGAAACTCAGATAGTCCGATTCGCTGTGGGAAAAATTGGCGTTCATGCCGATCTTGAACCAGTGTTTGGCCTGCGTATCGACGTTCACACGCCCCGTATAACGGTCGAAGTCGGTATTTTGCAGGATACCGTCCTCCATGTAATAACCCAGCGACACGAGGTAGTTCGTTCGCTCCGAACCGCCGTTGACCGAGAGGACGTGTTCGGTGCGCACGGCCGAATTGTCGCTGATTTCGTCCATCCAGTTCTCGTTCCACGCCGCTTTTGCGTCCGGATGGATTTTGCCCGTCGACCGGTCGATGAGCGTTTCCCACGTGTAGTTTTTGTAGGGATTGTAATACTCCGGGTTTTTCAGTCCGCCGATCTGCTGGCCGAGGTTGGCCGCCGCATAGCGGCTGGCGCCCTCGAAATCCATGCCTTTGCCGTACTGGGCGCTGTTGCGCAGCGCTTCGTAGCTCATCTCGACGTAGTCGTTCATGCCGACCAGGTCGTATCGGTCCAGCGCACGCGAAGCGATGCCGACGTTGCCCTTGTAGGATATGCGAATGCGGTCTTTCCGGCCTTTTTTGGTCGTGATGACGACCACGCCGTTGGCGCCGCGCGAACCGTAGAGCGCGCCGGCCGAAGCGTCCTTGAGGACGGTCATCGATTCGATGTCGTTCGGGTTGAGCGAGCTCAGCGAACCGTCGAAAGGAATGCCGTCGACCACATAGAGCGGGGTGGACACGGCGTTGATCGAACCGATGCCGCGGATGAGTACCGAAGCTCCCTCGCCCGGCTGACCGCCGCCCGATGCCACCTGAACGCCCGCGACGGTTCCTTCGAACGATTTGGTAACGTTGCCTACGACGCGTTTCTGCAACTCGTCGCCCTTGACCACTGCGGCCGAACCGGTGAACGACTCTTTCTTGGCCGTTCCGTATGCTACGACCATGACACCCTCGATCTCGGCGGCGTCTTCCTGCAGCGCGATGTCGATCCGGGTGCGTCCTGCGACCTCTACCCGGGCCGGTTTGTAACCGATATAGGATACCAGAAGCGTGGCTTTCGGGGGTACGTTCCGGAGTGTGTAGACGCCCGAAATATCCGTGCTGGCTCCCTGCGTGGTCCCTTCCACGATGACGTTGGCCCCGACGACCGGAGCGCCGCTGGCTCCGGTTACAGTACCGCTGACGGTGGCGTTCTGCGCCGAGACAGGCGCCATGCACACGAGCGATAAAACGCACCAGAGGATTGATGCTATCTTGTTCATGGAATAACTCTTATTTAATGTTGTGAGTGTTGTGAATGATGGTCCAGAAATCGCCTTCCGGCCGTGCGTCGGCAGGCAGCGGGAAACTTTCCATCGGATAAATGAACTTTTCGGGGTCGGCGATCGGCCTCCCGGTCAGCGACCGGAGCCGGTCGGCGGAATTGCCTGCCGCACGGGCGCGTGTCGTCGCGGCGGTTGCCGCAGGAGCCTTGTCCGTGGTAACCGATCCCCATCGGGTGATCTTGTCTCCGAATGTGTTGGTGGCCGTCGCCATGAAGGTATAGGATGTTTCCGGCACGACACTGGAGCCCTCTCCGCCTATCAGGAGCGCCAGTCCGTTTCCGTTGACATAGGGAATATTCTCGGCGCTGAGGTCATGTCCGTAATCCTCGATTACGGCCGGGTATTTCGAAGTGTCGATGCCTGCGATGGAGCTCGACGGGAAGACGGCATACCGAATCGCGGCCACGTCGATGCCTTTCAAGACGCCGGCGAACGTATTGTGTGTCGGGCCGTAACCGCTTCCCTTGACAGCCGAAGCCTGGAACCATGCGGCGGCCGTCGAACTCACTTTGGTCGTCGCCGAATTGACGCAGAGCGTTTCCTCGCCTCCGGTCGAGATCGCCAAAGTAAGCGCCGTATAGGACGTGCCCGCATTGGCCGCCGTAATCAGCGTATTGCCGTTGGGCCCGTTGACGGTTCCCGCGATCAGTTCGGGATTGAACTGCATGCCGTAATCGGGGTCTTTCAGGAATGCGACGATCGCCTGCTTGTCGTTCGGGTCGGGAAACAGCTGGTTGAAGAGCGACGTGCTGAACGTGCGGTAGCGGATATCCGCCACGTCGTCGCCTTTCCAGTAGGTGATGACCGAATTGGTCCAGGTATAACCCGTCACGGCATACGCGTTGGAGATGAAGAACCTTTGTGTGAACCAGTCGCTTCCACCGTAGTTCGGACCGTCGGAATAGCCGTCGGCAGTCGTTTTGATGGTCGAAGAGGCCAGCCCGGAGGTGATTTCACCCTTGAGATTCATTCCGAATGCGAAGATTACATAACTCAGCTCGGGGGTGAGACCCGTGACTTGGAGCGTTTGCGTTCCCGACTTGAGCAGCGAAGCCATGGCCAGCTGAAGACTGATGCCCTGCTTTCGCGCATATTCGACGATGTACGACTGAAAAGCCTCCATGAGATCCTCGGGCGTAAATTTGATGAAAGTCGTGGCCGGCAGGATTTCGTAATAGTAGGTCTTGTCGCCTGCGGCGTAGATGTCGAACTTCACGGCGTCGGAAATAACCAGCGTCGGAGCGATGATGATCGGCGGGATGTCGTCGGCCGAAGTGGTGAACGGCAGCTCGGCGATCTCCGAATTGGTGAAGCGCGTCGCGTCGGATGTCATCGCCCGGAGCGAAAACGTATAGGCCCGGTCTTTCGCGAGGTTGGTCAGCGAGACCATGCGCTCGGAGGTGGTGTAGGTCTTTCCGTCGATCGTGTATTCGTAGAGCGTTGTTTCAGGTACTTCCGTCCAGCTGATGAGTGTTTTCGAAGCGTAGGCGCAGCCGAGTGTCAGCCGGGGCTGCGGGAGCTGCTCGAGGTCGTCGGTCAGGACGTGGATATAGCTGTAGGCGGATTCCGAATTTTCGTCCCGGAAACGCGGTACGGCCTTGACGGCAACGACGTATTCTTTCCGGCGTTCCAATTCGCCGAATGCCAGCCGGCACTCGGTGAGAGCGGTTTCTTCGCCTCCGTCGAACGTATAGACGTAGGAAGCCCCGCCCTCCACGGGTTCCCAGCGGAGGGTGAATCCGGTAGTCGTCAGGTCGCTGACCATAACCTGCGGCCGGGGCAGCGGCGCCGTGCCGTCCTTTACCGGAACGTCGTCGTCCGACGAACAGCCGCACAGCCCGAGCAGGCTGCCCGCAACGAGGGCCGCGTATCTGTAAAAGGTTTTCATATATATGCTTTTATTTTGCGTTAGTTAATAGGTCATTCGACGGTTACCTCGATCGGCTTGCGGATAGCTGCTCCGTCCGACACGATGATCGTCGCGCGGCCTTTCCGGATGCCTGTGATCCGCATGACGCCGCCCTGAAGCGTAACTGCCACGATGTCGGAATCGGAAATCGTGTATCCCAGCACGTTGGTGGCGAGAAAATAGCCGCCCAGATCGAGGCTCACCGTCTCGCCGGCCGCGACTTTCTGGGCCGGGATGCCGTCCATTCGGGCGACGGTCAGCAGCAGTCGGTAGGTGTCGAGGCATCCGATGCCCATCATCCCGGCATAACCGGCATGGTTGCCGGTGCAGAAGCGGTCGACGGGCCGGGTGCTGCTCAACAATGCCTGGCGGAGCATCTCGCTGGTCAGGCCCTTGCGCTTCTCCGCGCCGTAATAGTAGGAAACGGCCAGAGCGCAGGCGCCCGATACGTGGGGACAGGCCATTGAAGTGCCCTGGATGCTTTCGTAGGCCGAGCCGCCGTCCTCGGCGACACTCGTGCTGTACACGCCGCCGTAGGCGTTGCTCAGCATCTGGTCGCCGCCCGGTGCGGACATCGACACCCATTTGCCGTAGTTGGTGTAGTAGGCCGGAGTGCCCTTGAAACTCAGGGCTCCGACGCTTACCACGTTGGGGTCGGCGGCGGGGTAGGTGCTTTCGTTCGAGGCGTCGTTTCCGGCGGCGAAGATGACGATGCCGCCGGCCATCGGGCCTTCCTGGTTGCCGTGCTCATCCATTCCCGCGTATTTGTTGAAATATTCGATGGCCCGGGAGATGGCCGAATAGGAGCCGTTTTTCCAGTCGGTGTCGGCAATCGAGCCGGCCGGGTAGCCCCAGCTGTTCTGGCAGATCACGGCGCCGTTGTCGGCCGCATATTTGATGGCGCGGATCTGGCCTGACAGGCCGGCGCCCGAGGAGCCCGATTCGGATTTGCCGAGTATTTCGCACGACATGATACGCACGCCGTCGCCGCGGCCCGATCCTCCCGCCACGCCGCATACGCCGATGCCGTTGTTGTTCACGGCGGCTACCGTGCCGGCCACGTGCGTGCCATGCATCAGTTCCTGCGAGAAATTCAGTTCGCCCGTGTTGTTGGTGAAATTGAAACCGTATACGTCGTCGACATAACCGTTGCCGTCGTCGTCGATGCCGTTGCCGGGGATTTCGTCCCGGTTGATCCACATATTGGCGGCAAGGTCTTCGTGGTCGTATTTCACGCCCTGGTCTATGACGGCTACGATCACGTCGGGATTGCCCTGGGCGAGCTGCCATGCGGCGTAGACGTTGGCGTCGGCCCCCAGCCGGGTCGTCTGCGAATAGACGTTGCCGGTGTTGTTATAGTGCCACTGCAAAATCCGCGAACGTTCGCTTTCGTTGAACGGGAACGGCACGTCGCGCACCTCGTCGCCGATGGCGCGCGTCGCGGCCGGCGTCAGGACCGGAACGGACACCCGACTGTAGTCCGACGATACGGCCGGCAGCGAGTATTCGATAATGTCGATGTCCTTGCAGGCCGAGAGCATTCGGGCCATTTCGGAGGTCGGAACCGACGGGTCGTACTGCACGTAGTACCACAGGTGCAGTCCCTCCCGTCGGGTGCGCTCCTCGAAGCGGCCGCCCGAGGGGAACAGCCGTTCGAACCGGACCGTTCCGGCCGATGTGAGTATGCGGTCGATTTCGTCGATGCCGCTGTTCGCCGTCCGGCTGCCCGCCGCGCGTGTTTTCTCCACAGGGCCGGATGCCTCGGCCTTGAATTTCAGGATAATCTCGCCGTCGATTGCCGCCGCGGAAGCGTTCACGATGACGGGGCCTGCGGTGTCGCCGCCGCGGCTCTCCGCATCGTCCCTGGCGCACGATGCCGCTCCCAGCACGAGGGCCGCGAGAAGCAGCGATTGAATGATATGTTTCATAAACGTCGTTGTTTTGATATTTTACTCCTTTACGCAGCGAATCTGTGCCGCACAGTCGTGTGCTCCGAGCTGGCAGTAACACCAGTTTCGATTGAACCGCAGGTAGTAAGCCGACGATTTGGTCATGTCGGCCGACTCCTGACTGGTCCAGTAAAACGCCATACCGCCCGAGTAGTTGCTGATGGTGATATCGAGGTAGTCGGAATAATAGATATTGCCGACCATCGGATAATAATCGCCCGTATTTCTCCAGCAGCGCCCCAGGTCTTTGCAGGCGTTCCAATAATAGCTGTCGCTCAAGCCGTTTTCGTCGTACTCGTCGGGAGAACCGCCCGTACTGATGGACGAATTACCCGCTGGGATACCGTATAGATCGGCTCCCGGGACCTTGTATCCGGGAGGACAGGGATCGAAAATGGTTTTTTTGTCGCCCCATAATCCCGGATGGGTGGCTGCCTCGTCCTGACCCCCGTAGCAGTACCAATCGCCGTGGCCGGATACCTGAAGGTAGGTCATCGGATGCTGCACCGTAAAAGGAATGTTGCCCGGAGGCGTGGGAAGTATGCGCGCGCTTCCGTTGTAAATCCAGGTTCCGCTCCCGTTGCCGACGGATGTATTCTCCTTGTTGTATGCCGGGAGGTTGTTGCCGTCCGTGTCGGCGTAATAGGGGGAGCGTGTGGGCAGGAACGGGTCCTTGCGGCCCCACTCGTAAAACATACCCCGGTTGCCGACATCCATCGGGGTATTGTTCAGCGCTCCGAGGTTGCGGTCCATGATCCGGGCGGCGACATTGCCTTCCGAATCGATGTGGTCATGCGTGGTTATTTCATTGTCGCAGACCCAGATATGCCAGCTCCAGAGGATGTTGTCGTTGATATCCTTCAGTGCGATCACGGCATTTCCTTCGGAACGTCCGGTCGAGAAACTCACGTAGCCGCCCCTGTAGACCGGAGAACCGTCGATGATTTCGCACGACATGGTTTTGTCGCCGTCGTGGCGCGATTCCCAAAGCAGGTCGGCGTATGCGGCTCCCTCGATCGACAGCCCGTAGGCTTCGGCATATTCGCTGCGGCCGTCGCCGCCGCCGTTACCCTTGACCGTTGCGTCGAATTTGTAGACGCCGCCCGTCCGGGCGATGTAGCAGTTGGCCCTGCCGGCGGCGCTGAGGTCGACGCTCCGTTCGGCCCGCTGTACGATTGCGATCTCCTGCGTGAGGGACGCTTCATCCGACATGCAGCTCACGGCGATCCTGCCGGTCAGAGTCGCGGCGCCCGCATTGATCGAGGCGTCGACCAACAGCGTATTGTCGTCTTGCCGCGTAACGGAGAACCAGTCTCCCTGGCTGTCGTACTCCCAGTCTTTTGCATTGGTCGCTACGACGATCGCCACGCTGCCGCCGTCCGCGTCGAAGACCACCTTCTCGCTCGAAACATCGATGAAGGTTTTCGTGTCATCCCCGGTGGGTCGAATCTCGGTGGTTTCAGTGCAGGCCGTCAGCAGGAGTGCCAGCGACGCTGTCATGGTATATATAATCGTATTTTTCATAGTTCCGGATCGTTGTTTATTGTGCTATTCCTTCCATGCAGCGGGTATCTTGTCGTAGTCGGAGAGTTTCGTACACCCCGTGAAACAATTTTTGGAACCGGTGATCGCCACGAACCCGGTCGCCGCGGCATTCTCGGCCGTACGCTCGTAAAGGTGATATTTCACCCCTCCGATGACCGTAAAGGGCGATTCGCCTTCGAGCGACGAGCAGTTCTGGAACGTGGAGGTCAGCGTCTTGAGTTTCACGGCTTCGTCGAAAATATTCGCCGGCACGCTTTTCAGGGAGGTGCAGTTGCGGAAAAGGTTCGTGGTGGCGGTCAGTTTTACGGGCTCGATCAGCATTTTCTCTCCGACCGTTTGGAGTGACGTACATCCGTCGAACACCGAGCTTAATGTGGTCGCAGAAGCGCAGTTGAAGACCTCCGACCCGACCCGCAGGAGTCCCGTGCAACCTGCGAAAAGACTGGTGTAGGTCGAGATGTTCGTGCTCTTGAACAACCCGTCCGGAATTTCCCGCAGCGAGGTGCAGTCCAGGAATGTCTTCTGAAAGTTCAACGACGTGCCGTCAAGCCCTGCGAAGGCATCGGCGGCAATGCTTTCGATGGACGAACACCCGGAGAACATCTCCGTCAAGGTCTTGGTCTTGGTGTTGGCTTCGAACAGCTGCGACGGCACGCTTTTGAGCGAGGTACAACCCTTGAAACAGGTCGCGACGGTCGTAACGGCGCTGTTCCGGGCGAACAGACCCGCCGGTATGGTTTCCAGCGCCGTACAGTTCAGGAAGGCGTTCAGGAAAGTCGTCGCTCCGGTCAGTCCGTCGAAGATTCCGGACGGAATGCTTTTGAGCGCAGCGCATTCGGCAAAGAGCCGGTCGCATTTGGCGGCTTTGGTGTTCGGACCGAAAAGTACGCCGATCCGTTCGAGCGCCGGGCACGCTTCGATCGCGCTGGTATAGGTCGTAACCGCGGAGTTCGAGGCGAAAAGGCCGTCGGGCAGTTCGGTCAGGGAGGCGCAGCCCATGAAAAGCTTGCTGAAGCTCGACACCTTGACGTTCCTGGCGAAAAGCCTGGCCGGAACGGTTCGGATTCCCGATCCCGCGAATACGTTGGTCGCAGTGGTCAGCGCCGTCAGATCGTCGAAAATACCTTCGGGAACCTGCTCGAGCTGCGTACAGTTCTCGAACAAGCTGGCGATCGATGTGATCCGGACCGCTCCTGCGAACGCATCGGCCGATACGGTGCGCAGATTGGAGCAGCCTTTGAACATCGAGGATATGTTCGTGAGCGCATTGCAGCCGGCGAGCATGTCGGGACCGATCTCTTCGATGCCCGTACATCCCGAGAAGAGCCCCGAAAACGACGTCACCCGGTTCAATCCGCTCAGCATGCCTTCGGGAATGTTCCGCAGGGACGTGCAGCCGCCGAAAACGTTGGCGAACTTCGTTACGGCGGTATTGGTGGCAAAAAGACCGGCGGGCAGCGTCTGAAGCGACGTACAGCCGTTGAAGGCGTTGGAGAATTCGGAGACTTTGGCGAATCCGTCGAAAATGCCGGCAGGAATTTCGGTCAGCGACGAACAGTCCTGGAAAATGCCGTAGAATTCGGTGGCCGTGGACATCGCGCCCGATTTGCGGAACAGGTCGGCCGGAACATTCTGCAACTGGGTACACCCGGAGAAACAAGCCCGGAAAGTGGTTACCCTGTCGCAGCCGGAGAACAGGTCGGCCGGAATGCTGTGTACGGACGTCTTGCTGAAAGCGCTCTGGAAATTGGTAACCGCCGGATTGCCGGAGAATAGTCCGTCCGGTATTTCCTTCAGTCCGCTGCCCTGGAATACCATGCGGAATGTCGTAACGGCGGGGTTGTTGGCGAACAGTTCGGCGGGTACCGTTTCAAACGACGGCGAGTTGGCGAACAACGAGTTGAAAGTCGTGATCCTCGGGTTGTTGGCGAAGAGCTTCGCCGGGACTGTTTTCAGTTTGCCGCTCGAGAAGATGATCGAAGCGTCGGTCAGTTCGGTGTTGTGCGAGAAGAAATCCTCGTCGATCGAGGTGAGGGACGTACCGCGGAAAAGGGATTGTACGGATGTGAGCTTGGGACAATTGTAAAGCAGATCGGCCGGTGCCGAGGTGATCGAGTCGCAATTGTCGAATGCGCACTGCAGGGTCGTAATTCCGGCAGCGTATGCGAAGAGGCCTTCGGGTATCTCCTCGAGCTTGCCGCAGCCGCTGAAGGCGTAGGAGAAGTCGGTGACTTCGGCGAACGCCCGGGTGTTGTCGGAAGGGATTCGTTTCAGTTCGCTGCAATTCTGGAAAGCCCGCTGCATGGATCGGATTCCCGTGCGCCCCCAACTGTAGACCTCGATGAACTGTTTGCCCAGACCATAGGTGGGAATGCTGTAGGAATTGATCGACGGGACGCTTCCCTTGACCGAAACGATATAGTAACCCGCATCCGTATAGGTGTGCTGCGGATAGGGCGATGTGACGTGCTCCTCGATCGTTCCGTCTCCCCAATCGATGGATGCTTCGATCGCCTTGTCGAAGGGAAGATAAGTCGAGAGGTTCTTCTTGTCGACCAGTATGCCGAGGATGAAGGCATTCAGGTCGAGACCGGACTGCGAAACGGTAACGGTTTGCTCGGCGCAGTTCTCTTTGCCGTCGCCGGCCGTAATGGTAATGGTCGCGGAACGGGACGTTTCGCCGGGATTGGTTTCCGCCGAGAATGTTAGACCCTGTTCGGTTTTCGCGACGGCAAGCCAATCGGAATTTTCGGAAACGCTCCATTCCCAGTCGAAGTTGGATTTGACGGAGAGGGACTGTTCCTCGGTGGGCGTCGGAGAGAAAGGTACGGTTTTCAATGAAACGTTGATGAATACGGCGCGGTCCTGCGTAACACGGACCGTTTCGGTAACGGGATTTTCTGCGTTGCGGCCTGCAATCAGCCGGAACGTGGGTTCCCGGTCCGTCGTCTCTTCATTGGGGTCGAGCGCGATCGTAATTTTGCCGCCGTCCTTCGTGAGAAGCATCCAGGGACATTCCGCCGTTTCGAATACCCAGTTTTCGTCGGTAGACTGTACGTCGAATTCGGCGGTCAGCTCTCCGACGGCCGGAAGCCGGAAGTTATTTTGCGATGCTTGTATCTCGAGCGTGCCGTAAGGATTCTGCGTGGCCGTTATCGTAACGCTCTTGTCCGCTGCGGCGATGGAGATCGTCGCCCGGTGCGCTTCTTCCGCCTTGTTGCTTCCGCAGCTCAGGATGAGCTGATCGGCCGCATCGTCTTTTTCGACGGTCAGCCATTCGCCGTTCGTCACCGTGTATTTCCAAGCCACGTTGGTCTGTATGTCTACGACGACCTCGCCGCCCAGGCTCTTGAACCCGACGGCGGCATTGAGTTCGTCCTCGGAGGTAAACCACGTGTTTTTGGACGAGACACTCAGCTCGGCGATCACTCCCGACGGCTCTTCGCCGGGGATCGGATTGATATAGGTGATGGTATCCTCGGTACAGGCCGTCATGCCGAACAGCAAAACAGCCGATATATATAGGAGTCTTTTCATAAGTCTGCGATTTAGTTGTTAGGTACGGGATAGACGGGGAAGTTCTCCTTTGACGGCACAATGCCCGAAGATGCCCGGATGACCTTCGTTTCGGCGGCGGGTTTGTCCCATTCGACGAGGTACATCGAGCCGGTGGCATAGTAGAGGTCTCCGAAAGTCATGTATTTCGTTTGTCCGTTTTCGACCTGCATGCCGATGACGCCCAGCGACGTATAACCGTCGGGCAGCGGTCCCAGCAGGATAGCCTTGCGCGTCTGATCCGCATCGTCGTTGTAGCCTTCGCCCAGCTTCCCCCGGAGTATTCCGCTCTTCATGCTCATAGCCTGTAAGTTGCAGGCCGTAATATAATGATACCGTGTGAGCGTTGAGGATATCTCGCGCGTATAGCATAGCTTGCCCAGATCGATGGACAGCGTGCAGTCGTTTTTGTCATAGGCGGCTTCGACGACCGTGCCGTCCAAAAAGAGGTTTTTGATATAGAAGCTCTTGCGGTACTCTTTCTGCTCGACGGTGCAGAACGTGCCCGTACCGCTGACTCCGATAGGGTTCCCGCCGTAGTACCAGTTCTCGGCGTAGAGACCGTAATATCCCAACATGTTGTAATACGGATTTTCGGCGTGTGAAATCTGCGAAACGGCAACCTCGCAGCTTTCGGTCAGAGTCCCGCGTCTCGAGCGGATCGTTACCGTCGCGGTACGGTGCGAATCGGTATTGGGAGAGGCTTCGAGCCGCACGGTTCCGGTCGCCTGGTCGCTCGTAACGGCGATCCAGTCCGCCTCGCACGAGGCGTTCCATTGTCCGTTGGTGACTACCGCAAAGAGGAAACTCTCTCCCTCGGAGTCGAACGATATCTCATCCGAAACGGTCGTCGACAGTATCACTTTCTCTTGCGAATAACCCTGATGCACGACGATTTCCCGGGTGTCGGCCGTCGTGCTCACCGTGATTTTCGAATTGCGGACCTGGTCGGTCGTATTCCCGTTTACGCCGATGGTCAGCAGGCCGTCTTCCGGCGTCAGCGACACCCAGTCGTCCGGACAGGTCGCCGTCCATTCCGAAGGGCTGGCTACCGAGATGGTCGTCGTTCCGCCTTCCGTAGCGAACGCGACGCTACTCCGGGAGAGAGCGATCACGTCGGCGGTCTCTTCCGTTGTCTTATCCTCGCAACTGCTCGTCGCGAAAGCGATCAGACAGATACATAGTGGTAAACATCTTCTCATAAGTTAATGATTTGAAATAGACAAATGTTCGAAGAAATACATTGCATAGTAAAATTGATATTTGCGTTTGACAATTTTCAATTTTACCGTTCGGCTCCTGACGGTATGATTGTGGATAAAAAGAAAGTGTGGAGCCGATTTCGTTTACTCAATAGAAGGTTCTGACAAAACCCGAAGAAAATAAACGATACGATACCCCACACTTGAATAGATATGGGATATGCGGGCACAGAGCATGCTCGATCACATATATCTAAACAAGAAATGAGTGCTGTTCGTTGTCCTTTCTTCATTGAAAACTGTCAGATTTTCTATTGAGGACAGTGCGAAAACACTTTCTAAACTGTATGTCTGCCGATTATTCGGCAAAGCAAAAGTAGAAAATATTTTTCACATTGAACAGCACTCATCTAAAATTGGTACAAATTTCTATAAAACAATTTTCTTCTGCAAGCGCAAAAGCCCTTGAAATACAACTTTGTTATTGTTATTTTTGAGATTATTGCGAGCCGATACAGGTGGCGTGACGTAAGCGGGGTGACGGTCCGGAAACCGCACTGCCTGTTCCGCGTTGAATAAAAAAGCGGTGCAGAGAGATTCTGCACCGCACGGATCGGAAGCGGACCAGTGTTTCCGGGATCACTCTTTGGCTCCGGCTCCGCCGTCGATGGCGAACGTCGAGACGATCACCATCTTCTCGTCCACGTTGTTGGGGTTCGAGACGATGACGCCGTATTCGCCTGCGGGACGTTCGTCGAAGGTCAGGCGGTAGGAGCTTTCGCCGTATTTCTCGGCCGAGAACCGCAGATAGTCCATCGTATTGGAGCTCACCGAGAACGACCCGACGGCCGAGATCACCGCCGAACGGTTCTTTTTGGAGCTTTTCATGCGGAAAACGCGCACGATGGACATCGGGTCGGCCTTGTTGTCCTTGGCGCGGACGATGAGCGCGATCGGCTGCGAGCCGTCGAACCGCACGCTGGCCGAACCGCCTTCCACGAGTACTTTTGTTTTGGATTTGCTGGCTGCGAATCCGGCGATATAGACGCCGGCGCCCGTTCGCATCCGCACGTTGTGTTTTTCGAGCTTTTTGGACGTGCCGTCGGGGAATACGCCGACGACCTCACCCTCGAATTCGGGTTCGAGGGTCTGTGCCGTCACCGCGTTCCCCCCCCCAGAATCATGGCCGTTGCAGCCATCAGGAATAGGATTTTTTTCATCATTGTATTGATTTGGGTTTTAGCCGCGCACCGTGCGCGACGGACAAAAATAACAAAAATCGGGGGAGATTGTATACCCCCCCCCGATTTTTTTGAAATAGCTCCCGGAAATGCCGCGGGGCGCATCCGTATGAAGATGCGCCCCGCTTTTCAGTCCGCTCCTCGACGCATTTGTGCAGAATTTCGGGGAGATAGTCCTTCCGGATCGTTAGCGGTTATATTCCGCCTCCGTTTTCGAATGTCGATACACTCGCACGGCCCTGAATTACGCGCGAATAGGGCGGCAAGTCGGTCGTCTGCCAGACGTTGCCGCCGACGACCGTATCATGGCCGATTCGTACGCGCCCCAGGATCGAGGAGTTGGAGTAGACCACCACATTGTCCTCGAGAATCGGGTGGCGCGGTTCCTGGAGGATATTGCCCGCGGCGTCGAACTTGAAACTCTTGGCGCCGAGCGTCACTCCCTGATAAAGCCGCACGTGGTTGCCGATGACGCATGTTTCGCCGATTACGACGCCTGTGCCGTGGTCGATGCTGAAATATTCCCCGATCTCTGCGCCGGGATGTATGTCGATACCCGTGGCCGAGTGGGCCGCCTCGGAGATCAGGCGCGGTAGGATCGGGACCCCGAGTTGCAGCAGGGCGTGGGCCAGGCGGTAGTGCGTCAGGGCGACGAGCGCCGGGTAGCAGAGGATTACTTCTTCGTAGCTCACGGCTGCGGGGTCCCCGTCGAAGACGGCTTTCACGTCGGTCCCGAGTCGGCGGCGCAGTTCGGGCAATTGCTTTAGCAGTTGCGCGGCGACCTCCCTGCCGAATGGCTCAGCGTCCGGATGCACTCCGCGGTGGAATGTGGCACAGGCGAGGGCGCTCTGGCGTGCGAGGATGTCGGAGAGTTTGCCGAGGATTGTGGCGATGGGTTCCGCACCGAAATAGCCGGTAAAGACCGCCGACCGGAAGAGCCGCACGGCTCGTTTCAGCGCTGCGAGGTCGATGCCCGCCGGAACGGCCGTGGGGATGTGGATGTCCGGTGTCGCGAGGGCTTCGGCAAGCTGCCGGAGCTGTGTTTCGGACGCTTTGCGGTTCATAGGCGGATGTCGGTTTTGTATTCGTCGAAGGCGTACAGCAGGGTAGAGAGATAACGCTCGCCGGTGTCGGGCAGCAGCACGACGATCGTTTTGCCGCGGTTCTCCTCGTGTTTGGCCAGCTGCAGGGCGGCGTATGCGGCGGCTCCGGAGGAGATGCCGACCAGCAGTCCTTCGTGTGCGGCGAGCAACCGGGCCGTCCCGATGGCTTCGTCGTCGCCGACCGGGATGACGCGGTCCACGACCGCGGCATCGTAATTCCGGGGGACGAATCCCGCGCCGATGCCCTGTATCCTGTGGGGACCGGGGGCGCCGCCCGAGAGCACGGGCGAAGCGGCCGGTTCCACGGCCACGACCTCCATCCCGGGGTTCAGCTCCTTGAGCCGGCGTCCCATGCCGCTGATGGTTCCGCCCGTGCCGACGCCGGCCACGACGAGGTCCGCCGTTCCGTCGGTGTCGCGCCAGATCTCTTCGGCGGTGGAACGGTAGTGGCGTTCGGGGTTGGCGGGGTTCTCGAACTGCTGGAGCATGACCGATCCGGGAATCTCCGCGAGCAGCGCCTCGGCCCGGGCGATGGCCCCTTTCATGCCTTCGGCCCCGGGGGTGAGGACCACTTGTGCGCCGTAGGCCGCCACGAGCCGTTGTCGCTCGACGCTCATCGTCTCGGGCATGGTGAGGATCAGCTTATAGCCTTTCAGTGCGCTGACGAGTGCCAGCCCGACACCCGTATTGCCGCTCGTGGGCTCGATGATCGTGGCTCCGGGACGGATTGTGCCGCGGGCTTCGGCCTCCTTGACCATCGCCAGGGCGATGCGGTCCTTCACGCTTCCGGCGGGGTTGAACAGTTCGACCTTGGCGACGACCCTGGCCACGGCGCCAGCCTCCCGGCCCAGGCGCGACAGTTCGACCATCGGTGTGTTGCCGACGAGGTCCAGTGCTGAACTTGCAATTTTTTTCATGGTATCTGATTATAGATTAAATAAAAAAAAACGGCAGATGGTAGTCTGCCGCATAATTATGGAATGATAACGGGTGCTTACCCGTCTATCTTGCATGACAATCCCCGTGTGGCAGCAGCTACGACGAAACAGCAACGACAACAAGTCGCTGCGGCACAACACATCGTATTGCTGATGACTGCCGACATGGAATTCTTTTTTTCGGTTCGGGACAAATATAAGGCACTTTTTCGAAAAATCCAACCTTTTCGGTTTTTATTTCGATCGCTTGCCGTTACTCTTTCCGGACTGCCTGATGCGCTCCGGCCCGTCCTCGGCGCGAACCTCCGGAACAAGCCGATGCGGCGTATCCCGGGATCGGGATGCGCCGCATCGGGTCCGAAGGTCGGATTTACTCCTCGACCTCTTCGAAGTTGCTCTTGTCGACTCCGCAGACGGGACATACCCAATCGTCGGGAATCTCTTCGAAAGGCGTTCCGGGGGCGATGCCTCCGTCGGGATCGCCGACTGCGGGGTCGTAAATCCACTCGCAGACTACGCAACGATACTTTTTCATCTTTTACTGTTTTTTATTTTGGTGAATATGGGTCATGCAAATTAGCTGCCGCTTTCGTCCTCCTCGTCTGGACGGTTGCCGCCCGGCGGGGTGAGTTCGGCCACGAGGCGGTCGGCGTCGGAGCACGAGACGTAGAGCCGGTCTTCGTAGATGTCCGTTATTTCGACGAAGTTGCGCCACTCCGAGGCGTAGAGCCGCACGCGGTCGAGCCGGCGCAGGTCGATGAAGTGGCCGTAGTAGCCGAAGAAGCCGCATCCGCCGAAGATCGGCACGAACCATTGCATCCGCCGGGCGTCCACACGGCGCACCGAGGCGATTTCGTCGCGGCGTATCTCGGTGATGTCCAACAGACAGCGTATTTCGACCGTCTCGTCCGAGACGACGATCCGGCGGGGGATCGACAGCGACATCAGGGCGATCAGCGCTACGATGAACGAGGTGAACCACGCCGAGAGATAGCCTCCTTCGTACAAATGGTAGAGCAGGCCGCCCAGGAGGATGAAAACCACCAGGTAGATCAGCGTCCAGTAGATCGTGTGACGGTCGAAACGGTATTTATAAACGCTCTGCATCGGTCGTTGCTTGTTCTTCCGCGGCCTCCTCGCGGGCGGCGATCAGGGCCTCGGCAATGGTGAAATCCTCCGGGGTGGTCAGTTTCAGGTTCTCGCGTTCGCCTTCGGCGAGGCATATGCGGTGCCCGGCGGCTTCGACCACCGAGGCGTCGTCGGTGAACTCTGCGCGGTATTCCGTTTCATAGGCGCGGCGCAGCACCCCGGCGCGGAAGAACTGCGGGGTCTGCACGATGCGCAGCCGGCGGCGGTCGACGATCCGCGACGACACGAGGCCCTCCGCGTCGGGTTCCCCCTCCGTTTCGCGGAACGAATCCACGGCCTCCACGACCGGAATGGCGGCTCCGTGGCGCGCCGCGGCTGCGGCCACGCGGCGGATCATTTCGGCCGTTCCCAGCGGACGCACGCCGTCCTGCACGGCGATCAGTTCGGGATCGCTCGTCAGCGCCGCGAGTCCGTTTCTGACCGAGTCGAAACGTTCCGCGCCCCCTGCGACGACCGTGTGCGCCGCCACGTCGAAACGGGCCGCGAGGTTGTTCCAGAATTCGATGTGCTGCTCCGGCAGTACGGCGACGATCTCCGCCCCGGGCATCGCCGCGGCAAAATTGTTGATCGTGCGCGCCAGTACAGGCATTCCGGCGAGGAACGCGAACTGCTTGGGACGCGCGCCTCCTGCGCGGCGCCCGCTGCCTCCGGCTACGATGATGATTCCCGTGCTTTCCATACGTTTATTCTTGGGGTTGTGCGGCGGCCGCGGGCAGGACGAGCGAATCCAGCTGCGTGATCCGCTCCTCGGGCTTCACGTCGCCGGAAAGTTCGGCCGCGATGCGGTCGCGGACGTATTCGAACAGCGGGCGGTTCTCCTTCGAGATCGGCTCCGCAGGCTCCTGCGGGATTTTCAGCGGGTCGATCGGCGTGCCGTTCTTCCAGACGCGGTAGTCGAGGTGGGGACCCGTCGAAGCGCCCGTCGATCCGACGTAACCGATCAGCTGGCCCTGCGCGACGCGCGACCCTTTCGCGATGCCCTTGGCATACCCGCTCAGGTGCAGGTAACCCGTCTGCAGGCCGCCCGCATGCTTGATCTTGAGCGTGTTGCCGCCACCTCCTCCCCAGCCTTTGAAGATCACCGTGCCGTCGGCCACGGCGTGTACGGGGGTGCCTTTCGGCGCAGCGTAATCGACGCCCGTGTGCGGCCGGTAAACCTTATATATGGGGTGCTTGCGCGCGTAGGTGAATTTCGAGCTGATGCGCGAGTATTTCAGCGGGGCTTTGAGCATCTGCTTGCGGAGGCTCGCGCCGTCCGCCTCCCAGTACTGGATCTTGCCGTTCTGACGGAACGGAATGGCGTAATACTCCTTGCCGCCTTGGGCGAATTTCGCGCCCCAGATGCGTCCGATGCCCACCGACACCGAGTCGTCGATGAAGCGTTCGTCGTAGATCACCGTGAAGCTGTCTCCCTTCTGGATGCCGAAGAAATCGACCGTCCACTGGTAGATGTCCTCCAGCTCGGCGGCCAGCGCATAGGGCAGGTCCTGCTCCATGATGGCGCCCCAGAGCGAGGAGTTGATGACGGCGCTTTTCTTCGTGCGGCGCAGCGTGTAGTCCTTGCAGTCGCGGCGCACCGACACCGAGTCGTTGTCGTGGAATCCGAAGACCACGTAATCCGTCACCGAAAGTTCGTAGGCCAGGTAGTCGAGGTGCGGGGCGTAAAGCGAGTCTTCGTGGATGAAGGCGGCGTACTTGTGTCCCGCGCGGATGTTGCGCAGCGGGAAAATCTCCTTCGAAGTCTTGTCCAGCCGGTCGACCGTGTAGGCCGAGACGCCGAATCCGTTGAGTATTTTGCCCATCGTCTCCCCGGACCCCACTTCGCCCGTTTCGATGCGGTAGTTGTCGGCGTCGATGCCGTAAAGCAGGTTGCGGGGCTCCTCCGCACTTTCCGTTTCGGCGGCGGGGCCCTGTGTCGTGCTGCAGGCGCCTGCGGTCGTAAGCAGCAGGGCGCAAAGAATAACTTTCAGACTTTTCATAGATGCCGTAAAGATAGTAAAAAAACGGTTCGGCCGCGCATTTAGTACGCTATTTGCGGAGTTCGGCCGAGAATTGCGGATTTAGGTTTGGCGGTCCCGGGAAAAATAGTTACCTTTGAAAGTTATCTGTACAAATCGGTTGGAAAGATGTTGAAATTCCTGCTCGCGCCTGCGGCTGTCCTCTATAAGGCGGGGGTGACGTTCCGTCACCGCCTCTTCGACTGGGGCATCCTCAAAAGCGAGAAGTTCGACATCCCGATTGTCTGCATCGGCAACATCACCGTCGGCGGTACGGGCAAGACCCCGATGGCCGAGATGGTGATCGCCTACATGTCGCAGATGCACAACGTGGCGCTGCTGTCGCGCGGTTACGGGCGGCGGACGAAGGGCTACCGGGAGGTGCGCTGCGATTCGCACTACCGCGACGTGGGCGACGAACCGCTGCAGATCAAACTCAAATTCCCCGACACGGTGGTCGCCGTCTGCGAAAAGCGTTCCGACGGCATCCGCCGCATCCGCGCCGAACACCCCGACGTCGATCTGATCGTGATGGACGACGGTTTCCAGCACCGCTACGTGGAGCCGAAGATCAATGTGGTGATGATCGACGCCACGCGCCCCGTCCAGCACGACAAAATGCTGCCCCTGGGCACGCTGCGCGACCTGCCCGAGGAACTGCACCGCGCCCACTATTTCGTAGTCACGAAGTGCCCCGAGCGGATGGCGCCCATCGACCGGCGCATCCTGCGCAAGGTGCTGATCCAGGTGGCCTACCAGCGGGTCTATTTCACCCGTTTCGAGAGTTTCATGCCCCAGCCGCTCTGCGCGGACGAGGCTCCGAACGAACCGCTGCAGCAGGGGCGTCCGGTGATCGCGCTCTCGGGCATCGGAAACCCCAAACCTTTCCTGCAAACCCTCCGCGAACGTTATTCGGTCGTTGCCGAGATGACGCTCGACGACCATCACGTCTACAAGGTCCGCGACATGAACGCTCTGAAAGCGCTGCTGGCGAAGCATCCCGGCGCGGTGATTGTAACGACGGAGAAGGACGCGGTGAAGATGACCAACCGGGAGAAGATTCCCGGGGAGATTCGCCGCAGCTTGTATTATCTGCCGATAAATATTTCATTCATAGAGGATTCTGCAACGGATTTTCTGCAAAAACTGGAAGAAGATGTTAGAGGAAATTAAGAAAACAGCCGCTTTCATTCAGGCCGGGACCCGGGATTTCGCACCCGAAGTCGGTATCGTTCTCGGCACCGGACTGGGCGATTTCGCCGACCGGATCGACACGCAATTCGCCATCGAATACAAGGATATCCCCGGTTTCCCCGTCTCGACGGTCGAGGGCCACAAGGGCCGGATGATCTTCGGAACGATCGAGGGCCGCAGGGTCGTGGCCATGCAGGGCCGCTTCCACTACTACGAGGGGTATACGATGCAGCAGGTGACCTTCCCCGTGCGCGTGATGCAGCAGCTGGGCATCCGATACCTTTTCGTGTCGAACGCCTCGGGGGGCATCAACACCTCGTTCCGCGTGGGCGACCTGATGGTCATCACCGACCATATCAACCTGATGCCTAATCCGCTGATCGGTCCCAACATGGCCGAGCTGGGGCCCCGCTTCCCGGACATGCACAACTGCTACGACAAGTCGCTGATCGCCGCGGCCACGAAGATCGCCGAGGAGGAGTCGATCAAGCTGCAGTACGGCGTCTATGTCGGCGGCACGGGCCCGACGTTCGAAACGCAGGCCGAGTACCGCTATTTCAAAGCCATCGGCGGCGACGCCGCGGGCATGTCGACCGTTCCCGAGGTGATCGTGGCGCGCCACATGTCGATCCCGGTCTTCGGCGTCTCGGTCATCACCAACTGCGGCCTGTCGGACGAAGCGGGCGATCACGAGGACGTGCAGCGTCAGGGCAAAAAGGCCGGGGCGCGCATGGAGGTTCTGTTCCGCAAAATGATTAAAAATCTTAAATAAATGGTAAATAAAGTCATATTGATCGGCAATGTGGGCATGGACCCCGAAGTGCGCACGCTCGAGGGCGGTGCGAAGGTCGCCCGCATCCGCCTGGCGACGACCGAACGGCTGTTCGACCGTCAGGCCAACGAAACGAAAGAACACACCGAATGGCATACGATCACGCTGTGGCGGGGGCTTGCCGACGTCGTGGACCGTTTTGTCCGCAAGGGTTCGCAAATCTATATCGAGGGGCGCCTGCGCACCCGCGAATGGATGGACAAGGACAACAACAAACGCTATACGACGGAGATTCTGGCCGATACGATGAATCTGCTGGGCCGTCGCTCGGACAATCCGGCTTCGGACGGCGCTCCGGCCTACGGCACCCAGCAGCAGGGCGGTTACCAGCAGCAGGGCGGCGGTTATCAGCAGCCTGCGGCGGCTCCGCGGCCCCAGCCCGCGGCGGCTCCCTCCGTTCCGGCGGACGATCCGGACGACCTGCCGTTCTGATTCGTAAGCGGCTGTTTCCGCACATTCCCCGAACGGGGCGAATGGAATGTACCCCGGTACGATCCATCCGCCCCGTTTTTCACGATGCGCGAAACTCGGTCGCTTCGAATCAAACGGTATTCGGTTACCGGTTCAGCCACTCGCGGAAATCGGGCACGCGGTCGGTGCTGACGAATGCCTCCTCGCCTTCGGCGAGGGGCGGGTCGAGCAGGACCTTGATGCGGCTTCCCGAGTAGCGGATCATCTCCCGGATGGCGTCGAACGAGACGATGAAACGGCGGTTGATGCGGAAAAAGAGGTTCGGCGGCAGTTTCTCGCCCACGTCGGTCAGCGAACGGTCGAGGAGGTAGTCTTTTCCGTCGTGCGTCATCAGGTGGAGATACTTGCCGTCAGCCATGAAATAAGCGATCTCCGCCGTGGTGACGGATCGCATCCGGGCGCCCATATGCACCAGGAATCGTTCCTGGTATACCGGAGGCGTCTGCGTCGGGGCGCCGTGCTCCGCAGACGCAATTCCCCCCCCCGACAGAAGTCCCAGCTTATCTATGGCCCGCCGGAGGTCGTTCAGGCCGAAGGGTTTCAGCAGGTAGTCGATGCCTTTGTTCTCGAAGGCTTTCAGCGCGTAGGAGTCGTAAGCCGTGATGAAGATGACCGGCACGGTGATATCGGCGCGTTCGAAGAGGTCGAATCCGCTGCCGTCTTCGAGGTGGATGTCCATGAAGATCAGGTCGTGGTCGATGCGCTTCACCGCTTCGGCGGCTTCGGCGACCGACGAAGCCGTGGCTGCGACCTCGATGTGCGGAGCCACCTCGGCCAGCGACGTGCGCAGCTCGGCTGCCGACAACGGCTCGTCTTCGATGATTATGGCTTTCATGACGTGTAAAATTACAAAAAAAACAGTCCGGTGCAAAAACCGGACTGTTTTTTCAGCGTCGGACCCGAAATGCGGGTCCGTACCCGATCAGTTGTTCAACTCGGGGTTGTCGTTGACGGCCGACTGCGGGAAGGGCAGCGTGTAGCGCGGATCGTTCTGTCCGAGCGTGTAGGTTTGGCCGTCGTAGGTCTTGGTGATGGACGGGCGTGTCGTGCGGCGCAGGTCGAACCAGCGGTGGCCGCCTTCCAGCGGGAATTCGCGGGCCCGGTCGTCGGCCACCTCTGCGCGCAGCTGCTCTGCGGTCATGGCCTCGACCGCCGTCTTCTTGGCGGCATATCCGTCGGCTGAGAATCGCATTTTCTGCAAATCGAGCAGGTAGTTTCTGGCGTTGTCCAGCTCTGCGGGCAGATATGAACCGGCTTCGGCGGCGATCAGATACATCTCGGCGATGCGCAGCGACGCCCGATCCGTGTAGGGACGGCCCACGATGAAGCCGGCGTCCCGGGCTGCAATGTAGTTGTAGCGGAGGTCCTCGGAGTAGAGCCGTTTCTTTTCATCGACCAGCTTTTCCTTCACGTCGAATAACCCGAGAAGCCGGTCCGAGAGCTGACAGGCATAGATGAGATCGTTGCTGCTGCTGCCCTGAAACGGACACTCCCAGGCCAGGATGGCCTCCTCGGAGGTCTGTTTCCACGGCAGGGCCGCATCGTAGTTGCTGCCTTTTCCGGTCGATTCGCTGACGCTCAATGTGTTGAAATCGACCAGTTTGTATTTCGGTAGCAGGCCGACTGCCGCATCGTAGGCTCCCTGCCAGTCGCGCATGTAGAGCAGTACGCGGGCTTTCAAGGCCTGCAGGGCGTCGCGGGTGAAGCGGTAGTTGAGTTTGCCCCGCTCTTTGGTATCCTCGATCGTCAGGTAGTTTTCGACTTTCAGATAGTTTTCGGCCTGTTCGATGTCGTCGAGAATCTGCTTGTAGACGGCAGCGACGTTCGTCGGGCGGTATTTCTGCTCGATGTCGGTATAGGTCGAGAGGACGATGCCGCGGTCCGTCGCCGCCGTGGCGGGATCGTAGGGCTTGCCGTAGATGTTCACCAGATCGAAGTGCACGTAGGCCCGGATGGCGTAGGCTTCGCCGATAATCTGTTCCTTGGATTCTCCGGAAGAGTCGTCGTCGGCTTTCGGGGCGCCGTCGATCACGGCGTTGGCGTAGAAAATGGTACGGTAGCTGTACTGATAGTCGTTTTCGTACATCTGGCTGTTGTACTGCCAGGTAAAGTTGTACGGGAGACCCACGGAGAGCGAGTTGTTGCTGAGCTCCTTGGCGACGAGCGTCCCGACTTCGTCGGACAACACGCCCAGATAACGTTTGCCGTGGTTTTTGGCGTAGTTGTTATATCCGTCGGTGAGCATGCCGCGGAATTCCGATACCTTGTGGGGAATCACCTTGCCGACGGGATCGATCTCCAGGTAGTCGCACGAAGCGAGCCCCATTGCGGCGAGCAGTATATATATTGTTTTTTTCATGTTCGGAACGTATTAGAAAGTGATATTGAGACCGACCGAATAGGTGCGGGCCATCGGTTGCGAATAGATGCTGCCGTAGGTCTCCGGATCGAAGTATCCGTCGTAGTTCGAAGCGATGACGAACGGGTTGCGGGCCTCGAAGTGGATGCGCAGGCCGGCCATGTGGAGCTTGCGGGTGATCTTCTCGGGGAAGGCGTACCCCAGGCGGATGCTGTTCACGCGGAAATAGTTGATCTTCTTGTACCAGATGTCGAGGTTGTCGAAAAGACTGCCGGCGCTGTTCGAATTGAATTGTTCCAGAATCCAGTTGTAGGCGCGGTAGGGATCGGGATTCTCCGTCCAGTCGCCCCACGACGATCCGTCGGCCTGCAGACCGCCCGTGAGGGCCGGGTAGATGCCCGAAGGATTTTCCGGCGACCAGATTCGCTGTACCCGGGTCGTATTGTTCTCCCCGGGGCTGGTCCGGGTCGGATTGTAGAACGGGGTCTCTTTCACGAGCTGCCCGAAGACGAAATTGCACGAAACGGACAGGTCGAAGTTCTTGTAGTAGAACCGGTTGTTGAAACCTCCGGTGACATCGGGGTTGCGCGATCCGATGTAGGAGAGGTTGTTGCGGACGGCGCTCTGCGATTCGTTCATGGCCGGGCTGATATCGTACAGATCGGGATATTCCGGACCGATCCAGTAGTTCTTCTCAACGCGGAAATTGACGAAATCCTGGAGCGAGACCTGCTGACCGTCCTTCCAGAACATGGGAATACCGTGCTCGTCGAGCCCTGCGGTCCTGTAGGCGAATACGGCGCTCGACGAATGCCCCTCCACCGAAGGCGTCCAGCTGTTTTCGTCGATGTGCACCTTGTCCACCCGGTCGGTGTTGTGGGCGATGTTGATCGATGTTTCCCAGCGGAAGTCGCGCGTGCGGACGTTGACGGTGTTGAGCGTGAATTCGATACCCTTGCTCGACATTTCGCCGAAATTGCTCGACGTCGAGGTGAATCCCGTCTCCTGCGGGATCGTGCGGGTCGTGATGAGGTTCTTGCTGTTTCGGCCGTATACTTCGAACGTGAATCCGATGCGGTTGTCGAGTGCCGCGAAGTCGAGGGCCGCATTCCACGTGTAGGTGGTCTCCCAGCGCAGGTTCTGGTTGGGCGGCGAGGAGACGTAGATGGCATCCTCGTTCACGCCGCCCGGGTTTCGTTTCACCCATTCGCCGAGAATGTAGGGCGACGTCGAGCGGTCGATGTTGCCCTGTGCCCCGTAGGAAGCCCTCAGGCGCAGGTTGTCGAGCCATTTGGCGTCGCGCAGGAACTTTTCGCGGTGGATGCTCCACGCGCCCGAGATCGACCACATGGGGTTGAACTTGTATTTGGGATCGACGCCGAAGAGATTCGTGCCGTCGTAGCGCATCGAGCCGAAGACCGTATAGCGGTTGTCGAAGGTGTACGATCCGGTGAAGAAATACGAGAGATAGCGGTTCTCGTAGAACGATTTCTGATACTGTTTGAAAGCCGATTTGTTGATCAGGTTGGTTTCGCTCGGGGGAATGGGCATCGGTTCGGTGACCATCGTCTTGTGGTCGTAGCCGAACCCTTTGGTGTGGATGCTGGTGTTGGTCGTTCCGCGCATCTCCAGACCGGCCATCAGGTCGATTTCATGACGCCGGGCGAAGGTTCCCGTGTATTCGGCTTGCGCCTTCCAGTTGTATTGCGACATGTCGCTGTCCCAGTTCTGGATCACGCCGCCCTTGGGCAGATAGACCACGTTGTCGCTGCCGCGGGAGTCCAGCGCGTACTTACGGGTGAAATAGCTGTTTTCCTGGGCCATCTTTTCGGTCATCGAGTTGTCGACCTGAAGGCCGAACTGGGTGTAGAGGCGCAGCCCCTTCACCGGCTGGTAGTCGAGGTCGAAGATCGTCTTGATCGAACGGGTCTTGAGCGAGTACTCCGTGTTGTTCCGCTCCTCGAAATAGTTGTAGTCGAGGATGTCGCTGTCCCGCTGGCGCGCCGTCATGTCGGGATCGTAGAGATAGCTGCCGTCGGGGTTGTAGGCGTTCAGATAGGGATTCACCGTGCGGGTGTAGCGCGAGGGGTTGGTGAAGACGTCCGTATCCGAAGCGTAGGAGTCGTTCTTGTTCTGACCCACGAACACCGAGGCGCCGAAACGCAGGTTTTTCAGCAGGTCGTAGTCGGTCTTGAGCGTGAGGTTCAGACGTTCGAATCCCGTGCCGACGGTCGTTCCCTGCTCGTTGTAGTAACCGCCCGAGAAGTAATAGCTGGCCTTGTTGCCGCCGCCCGCGATGCTGATGCTGTACTGCTGGTTGAGGGCCACCTGATAAATTTCCCTGCCCCAGTCGGTGCCGTCCTTGCGCAGGGCGTCGATCGCCGACTGCGTCTCGGGGGTGAGCGACGAAAATCCGCCTCCGACGAGTGCCGCGCGCTCACCGGCCTGGTCCAGGACGCGGGCCACGCCTCCCATGCCCGAAAGGTAGTTGAGCCGTCCGTCGGCGGCCAGCCCCAACTCGAAATCGACCTTCTGCGAGGCGTTCATCAGGTTCAGCTTCGAGAGGTTGGGACGGTCGGTCACGAAGAGCGACGCCGAAACGTTGACGCGCGTGGCCTGGTTGCGGCGGCCTTTCTTGGTGGTGATGATGATGACGCCGTTGGCTGCGCGGGCTCCGTAGATGGCCGTCGCCGCGGCATCCTTCAGCACGGTGATATCCTCGATGTCGGCCGGGTTGAGACCCGCGATCGACATGTTGTAGAGGTTGTCGACATTGTCCTTCGACGACCAGTCCGAAGGGATGTCGTTGCCTTCGAGCGGCATGCCGTCCAGCACCCACAGCGGGTCGGTGTTGCCGTTCAGCGTCACCGTACTGCGGATCTTGACCTTGCTGGCCCCGCCCGGGGCGCCCGTCGTGGGAGTCGACGTCAGACCTGCGATCGAACCGGAGAGCATCTCGTCGACGCTCGCCACGCCGTCGCGGGCGATGTCCGACATCTTGACGTTGGAAATTGACGAGGTGAGCTTGCGCTTTTCGATGCGCTGGTAACCGGTCACCACGACGGCGTCCATCTTGCTTTCCGTCGCCGAGAGGTAGATCGTGAAGTTGCTTTTTCCCGAGATGTCGATGGTCTGGGCTTCGTAGCCGAGGTAGCTGACCACGACTTTCTTGACGCTCACGGGCAGCTTGAAGGCGAAACGCCCTTGCTCGTAGACGATGGTTCCCTGCGGGTTGTAATTCTTGGCCTGGGTCTCCTCGGGCGCGATGAAGACGGTGGCGCCTACCAGGGGCGCCCCGTCGGCGCGGTCGAGGACCTGGCCGGTGATCTGCCGGGTCTGCTGCGCCAGCGCCAGCAGGGGACAGATCAGGACGAATAACGTAAGGAGTTTTTTCATGTTGTAAAATAGTTGTGTTTGAGTTCTTTTTGTGTTAATCCGAAGCTATATTTCGGAAATATGTTTTAATCCGTAATCGGTTTCGCGTTCTCTTTAGGAGCCGCAAAGCCGTCTTTCCGGATGGAAGACGGCTTTGCGGCTCGGGAATCGGACCTTATAACATGCGCAGGGCCTCTTTCAGTCTCAGTTCGAGGTCCCGGTAATGGTTAC
>CATKXN010000007.1 GCA_949840605.1 uncultured Alistipes sp. | reverse complement strand
CACAAGGATGCCGCTGCACTGCGCCATGGCCTCGACGATCAGCACGACCGGCATCAACGGCTCTTCGGGTATGTGGCCCACGAAGAACGGCTCGTTCATCGTCACGTTCTTGATGCCCGCCACGTCGGTCTCGTCGCGGTGGAAGATGCGGTCAACCAGCAGGAACGGCGGACGGTGGGGCAGCATCCTGCGGATGTCGTTGATGTCGTACAGCGCCGGTTTGCGGCAGTCGTAGGTGAAGCGGGGCTTCTCGCCGGCCTTGCGGATGGCGTGCTTGAGCTGCTTCATGAATTCCGTGTTGGCGAAGTGGCCCGGGCGGGTGGCCCACACGCGGCCCTTGATCCGCACGCCCAGCAGGGCGAAGTCGCCCAGCAGGTCCAGCAGCTTGTGGCGCGCCAGCTCGTTGTTGCAGCGCAGTTCGAGGTTGTTCAGGTAGCCTGCCTTGATCTCGATGTCGGGCTTGTCGAAAATCTTCTTGAGGTTCTCCAGCTGCTCGTCGGGAACGGGGTTCTCTACCACCACGATCGCGTTGTCGAGGTCGCCGCCCTTGATGAGGTTCATCTTCATCAGCGGTTCCAGTTCGTGCAGGAAGACGAACGTGCGGCAGGGCGCGATCTTGCCCGTGAAGTCGTCGCCGGGGTTGAATGTGGCGTACTGGTTGCCGATGACCTTCGAGTTGTAGTCCACGTGCACCGAGACGGAGAATTCGTCGTCGGGGTAGAGGATGATCGCCACGCCTTTTTCGGGGATCGTGTAGACCATCTTTTCGGTCACGTGGTAGAACACGCGCTCGGCGTCCTGGTCCACCAGTCCCGTTTCGGCCACGGCCCGGGCGTATTCGCGGGCCGATCCGTCGAGGATCGGGGTTTCGGCGGCGTCGATATCGATGATGGCGTTGTCCACGCCCAGCGTCCAGAGCGCCGACATGACGTGTTCGATGGTCGAAACGCGGTGGCCGCCGGCCTCGATGGTCGTGCCGCGCGAGGTGTCGACGACGTGGTCGCACAGGGCGGGGATGATGGGTTGTCCTTCGATATCGGTACGGCGGAATACGAGGCCGGGACCGGCATCGGCGGGATTGACGGTCATGGTTACTTTCACGCCCGAATGAAGGCCCTTGCCCGAGAACGAGATCGGAGCCTTCAGCGTTTGTTGTTTGGTAGACATAAGCGGGTTTCTTGTATATTTCGCGCAAAGATAATATAAGTCGGGCGCAATACCAAATTTATTGGGATTGCCGAGACGCAGTTTATTTTTTGTAAAGATATTAAAATTTCGGTAAAAAGCCTTATTTTTGCTCAAAATTCCGAACGACAGCAATGACCGAGAATCCGCGTGACAGCAACCCCAGGGCTCCCCGGCGGCCCCGGCTACGACTTCCTTTCGACAACCGCAGGGAGGATGCGGGAACATGGGCCTACGACCATCGTATCGGTCTGTGCGTCACGCTGATCGCCTATCTGGTGCTGATGATCGTCTTCGTTTCGTCGAAAATCGTCGTGGGGGCCCGCTCCCACCAGCAGGGAATGTATATCGACCTGCAGTCGCTTGCCGAACTGGAGCAGGAAAAGGCGCGTCTCGAGCGCGAAGTGCGCGAGCGCCGCGAGCAGGAGGAGATCGACTGGCGGAGCATCCGCAACCAGACGTCGAACGAGAACGCCCTCAACGAAAAGCTCCGGGACGACCGCGGGACCAACGCCGCGGCGCTGAACCGGGCGGCCGCCGAGGCCGAGGCGCGGATGCAGGCCAACCGCGAGGCCTATGAGCAGGGGCTGGCCGAGGAGCGTGCGATCCGCGAACGCCGCGGCACGGAGGACGGCGCGGAGCATCAGGACCGCAAGGTCAAGGGACGCGTGACGGTCTCCTTTTCGCTGTCGAATCCCGTCCGCACGTCGCGCTGGCTGGAAGTTCCGGCCTATCTGTGCGAAGGCGGCGGCGACGTGGTGGTCGCGATCACGGTGAACCGCGCCGGCAAGGTCGTCGGTGCGCGCGTCACCGAGGGCGGCGACGAATGTATGCGCGAATCGGCGTTGCGGGCGGCGCGTTCGTCGCTGTTCAATATCGACGAGACGGCTCCCGCCAAGCAGACCGGGACGATCACTTACATCTTCATCCCCCAATAGTTTCCGATTCTCACGGGCACCTTTCGCGCTGTCTTGTCCGGCTCGAACGGGAGCGCAGCATGGGATGATTCGTGCGGTGACTGTCTGTCGCTCCTGAACCCCGGCTCTTAGCCGGGCGGGCGCAGAATCGGGTGGAGAGCGGTCCGAGCGACAGTCCGCGTCCAGAAATCCGGCTTTTAGCCGGGTTTGGGCTCTTTTGTGAACTTTTCCGCTCGGGGATGCAGACATTTCCGAAAAAAACGTAACTTTGCATCTGACTGAAATTTCGGTAATATGCGTAAACTGTTCTTCCTGTTGCTGGTCCTCGCGGGCTGCCTGCTCTTTTCGGAGGGCCGGGAGGGATTGCGCACCGTTCGCCCGGCCCCCGTGGCGGTATTTTCGGTCGGCAATGCGTCCGCAGACCAGTGGCAGTGCGAGCGCATCTGCAATTCGGACCTGATCCGACCCCATGTTCTCCGGGAGGCGGAAGCCGCCCCGGCCGCACCCGTGTTCCGGCGCGGAAGCCTTCATACGGCGGCGCGCGCCGCATGGCGTTGCGCTGCATCGCGCGGCGGCATGGGAATTGCCCGTTTTTTTTCAACGTACCGATCCGATGATCTCTCCGTCGGTCCGCATGCCGTGGACTATTACGTCTACCGCCTGCGCCGACTCATTATTTAGCGTTCCGAATGCCCCCGAACGGTTTGTCCGTTCCGGTACCGGAGTTATAAACGTCAAATAATGAAAGAGATATGGATAAAATTAAAATTTGCGAGGCGATGTACGCCTTGCCCGGGGAGTTTGTGGTGCGACGCCGCAAATCCCTCGTACTGCCTGCCGCACTGTTTGTAGCGGGCGTGGCTCTGTTGGTTCTGAATCATGTTTACGGCACAGCGTTGTCGAACAACATGCGCTCGGCGTTGGTGTTCCTCGGCGGATCGCTGGCGCTGGCGGGGATGATCACCCTCGCAGCGCGTTTTTTCAGTCCCGAAGGGGCGCCCTATTACCCGGCGGGGCGTCGGTATCTGCGTTACGACGAGCTCTATTTCGAGCGCGGACGGGCCGCGGAGGTCAAGGAGTGCATCGCACAGGGCGATGCGGGACGTCTTTTCTCCCTGCCCCGGGCGCAGGTCCCCGCCGTGGCCGTGGCCGTCTACCGGACGCCGGACAACCGTTTTGCGGCCATGCAGGCGTTCGAGTACGCCGACCTGGAGTACCGGCCGCTGACCGAACTGCGCATAGCTGACGGGCAGTAGATGCAACCGGTTAAAATATAAATAGATAGAATGATAGACATCAGTGGTGAAAATGTAGTATTGGTCGGCGCTCTGCTGCTCTTCGTGGCGGTGATGGCCGGTAAGGTAGCCTATCGTTTCGGCGCCCCGGCGTTGCTGCTCTTTCTGGGAGTGGGCATGCTGTTCGGTTTGGACTTCATCTCGTACCGTTCGGTCGACATGACGCAGTTCGTGGGCATGATCTCGCTCTGCATCATCCTCTTCACGGGCGGTATGGATACCTCCTTTCAGGAGATCAAGCCCATCATCGGGCCCGGCGTCGTGCTGGCCACGGTGGGGGTGGTGATGACGGCCGCGGTGCTGGCGGGATTCGTCTGGATCATCGCGCCGTGGATCGGATTGCAGATCTCCTTTCCGCTGGCCCTGCTGCTCGCCTCCACGATGTCTTCGACCGACTCGGCGTCGGTGTTCTCCATCCTGCGAAGCAAGAAACAGGGGCTCAAACAGCACCTGCGCCCGCTGCTCGAGTTGGAGAGCGGTTCGAACGATCCGATGGCCTACATGCTGACGATCCTGCTTATCAGCGTCGTGACGAACACCTCGGGCGGCGTCGGCATGGGCATGAGCATCGTCTATTTCGTGATCCAGATGATCGTCGGCGCCTTGTCGGGCTACCTGATCGGCCGGCTGGCGGTGTGGACGATCAACAAGATCAACCTCGCCAACCACTCGCTCTACTCGGTGCTGCTGCTGGCCTTCATCTTCTTCGCGTTCGCCTTCACCGACCTCGTCAAGGGCAACGGCTATCTGGCCGTCTACCTGGCGGGTCTGGTGGTGGGGAACTACAAGCTGGCCCAGAAACGGTCGCTGACGGTCTTTTTCGACGGTTTCACCTGGCTGATGCAGATCGTCATGTTCCTCACGCTGGGATTGTTCGTCAACAGCGACGAACTGTTCCGGCCCGAGGTGCTGATTCTGGGGGGCGCCGTCGGGGTGTTCATGATCCTCGTGGCGCGTCCCGTCACGGTCTTCGTGTGCCTGCTGCCTTTCAGGCGGTTTACCGCCAAGGCGCGGCTCTATGTTTCGTGGGTGGGACTGCGCGGCGCCGTGCCGATCCTCTTCGCCATCTACCCGATGATGGCCGGCGTCGAGCAGGCCGGGCTGCTGTTCAACGTGGTATTCCTCTCGACGATCATCTCGCTCGTGGTGCAGGGCACCACCGTGAGCGGTATGGCCAACCTGCTGGGACTGGCCTACGAGGAGCGGGAGTCGGCGTTCAGCGTCGACATCCACGAGGACATGAAGTCGGTGCTCACGGAGGTCGAGGTCAACGAGTCGATGCTCGACAGCGGGCATACGCTCCGGGACATCACCCTGCCCGAGAATACGCTGGTGATGATGGTCTGCCGCGAGGGGGAGTACTTCGTGCCGCAGGGCAAGACGGAACTGCACCTGGGCGACAAGCTGCTGGTCATTTCGGACCGCAGCGAAGAGCTCGAATCCACCTACAAGGATATGGGCATCGACGACGTGATGAAACTGGGCTGATGCCGGGGCGGGATTTCGCCTCCTCGATATTGCGGGCCAGCACCTCTTCATTGACCCCGACCACGGCGAAGAGCCGCGACGCGAGCAGTTCGTCGAACGCTTGGCGGATTTCGAAGTCCGTGTCCAGATAGATGCCGCCTTCGGTGCAGAGGGCGTAGTGGCGAATGCAGTCGGCCGCAAAGGCATATTTCTTACGCCTGATAGCTTTCCGGACCCGCGGCACCGATCGGACGTCGAACCGGAGAAAAAACGCGACCGTCGAAATCCGACGGTCGCGTTTTGGTGTGGAGAATACGAGAGTCGAACTCGTGACCTCTTGCATGCCATGCAAGCGCTCTAGCCAACTGAGCTAATCCCCCAATGCAGGTGCAAAGATAATCGGAATTTTTTATTCTGCAAAATCCGGGGCGAAAAAAAGAGGCGCTGAAATCATTTTTCAGCGCCCCGAAACGTTTCGGAGGTCGTAGGACGGGTTATTCCACCTCCCACGTGGCGCCCGAACGCAGCAGGTCGTCCACGCAGTGAATCCTGCTCGCGGCTTTCACCTCCTCGACCTGGCGTTCCACGGCACGGTCGTACACCGCGTCGTCCTCGACCTCGCGGATCACGCCCACGGCGACCGGATAGTCGGGGTATTTCATCGCCGCCAGCATCGAATGCAGCGTCGTGTCGCGCTCGTGGGCGTCGTGCGTCAGCACATCGTCCAGCGTATAGCCGTCCTGACCGACGGTCACCACCTTGAGCTTCATGTTCTCGAACACGAGACCTTTTTCCTTATTGGCTCCGAAGAGCATCTTCTCGCCGTGGCGCAGCACGACGGTGCGCTCGGCGCGCGTGGCTTTGTCGGCGGCGAAGTCGTAGTGGGTCTTGTCGTTGAATATCACGCAGTTCTGCAGCGCCTCGATCACCGACATGCCCTTGTGCTTGGCGGCGGCGATCAGGCACTCTTTCGAAAGCTGGACCTCCATGTCGATCGTGCGGGCGAAGAACGTGCCCTTGGCGCCGATCACCAGCTCGCCGGGGTTGAACGGCTTCTCGACCGTGCCGTAAGGCGAGGTCTTGGTGATCTTGCCCAGCTTCGAGGTGGGGGAGTACTGGCCTTTGGTGAGGCCGTAGATCTCGTTGTTGAACAGGATGACGTTCAGGTCCACGTTGCGGCGGATGGCGTGGATGAAGTGGTTGCCGCCGATGGCCAGCGAGTCGCCGTCGCCCGTCGTCACCCACACCGAGAGGCGCGGATTGGCGGTCTTGACGCCCGTCGCCACGGCGTTGGCGCGTCCGTGCACGGAGTGGAACCCGTAGGTCTTCATGTAGTAGATGAAACGCGACGAGCATCCGATGCCCGACACGAACGTGAACAGGTTGTGGGGCGTGTCGAGCGCGTCGGCGATCTCGGGCAGCGCGCGCTGCACGGCGCTGAGTATGGCGTGGTCGCCGCATCCGGGACACCAGCGTACCTCCTGGTCGCTCTTGAAATCCGCAGGGGTGTATTTGTAGTCTGCCATGGTTACTTCAGTAAGGATTCGAATTTCTGTTTAAGCTCTACAACCGTGAAGGGCAGTCCCTCGCACTTGTTGTACTGTTCGTAGGGGAACTCCTGGAGGTTCTGGCGCAGGTAGTTGGCGAACTGGCCTTCGTTGAGTTCGCAGACGACGATCTTTCCGAATTTCGAGAAGATCTCGCGCACGCCCTTCGGCAGCGGGTTGATGTAGTTGAAATGGCACAGCGAAACCTTTTTGCCCTCTTTGCGCATTTCGTCCACGGCATTCTGCAGATGGCCGCGCGTGCCGCCCCAGCCTACGACCAGCAGGTCGCCCTCGGCGTCGCCGTAGACGGTCTGTGCCGGGATGTCCTCGGCGGCTTTGGCCACCTTTTCGGCGCGCGTGCGCGTCATCTTCTGGTGGTTGGCCGGGTCGTGCGAGATGCAGCCCTTGACGCAGTCCTTCTCCAGACCGCCCACGCGGTGTTCCAGACCCACCTTGCCGGGGAACGCCCAGCCGCGGGCCAGCTTTTCGTTGCGCACGTAGGGCATGAATCCGCCTTCGGGGGCCTCGTCGACGATCGGGGGCTGGATGGCGGGGTAGTCCTTCATCGACGGAATGCGCCACGGCTCCGAACCGTTGGCGATGAATCCGTCGGTCAGCAGGATCACGGGCGTCATGTGCTCCATAGCCAGACGTCCGGCCTCGAATGCGTAGTGGAAGCAGTCGCTGGGCGACGAGGCGGCCACGACGATCACCGGACATTCGCCGTTGCGGCCGTAGAGGGCCTGCGCCAGGTCGCTCTGCTCGGTCTTGGTCGGGAGTCCCGTCGAGGGGCCTCCGCGCTGTACGTCGACGACGACCAGCGGGAGTTCGGTCATCACGGCCAGGCCCAGCGCCTCGCTTTTGAGCGACAGACCCGGTCCCGAGGTGGTCGTCACGGCGAAATTGCCCGCAAAGGCGGCTCCGATGGCGGTGCAGATGCCCGCGATCTCGTCCTCGGCCTGCACGGTCTTCACTCCGAGGTCCTTGCGTTTGGCCAGCTCCTCGAGGATCACCGTCGCCGGGGTGATCGGGTACGAGCCGCAGAAGAGCGGCAGCCCGGCCTTCTCGGCGGCGGCGCACAGGCCCCACGCCGTGGCGACGTTGCCGTTGATCGAGCGGTAGGTGCCCTTCTGGCGGGGTGCCGGGGCTACGGTGTAGTTGTTGGCGAACTGGTGGGTGTTGGCCGCGTAGTTGTAACCTGCCGCGATGGCCCGTTTGTTGGCCTCGGCCACGGCGGGATTCTTCTTGGCGAATTTGCCGTCGAGGTATTTCAGGGCGTAGTCCTCCGGACGGTCGAACAGCCAGAAGCAGATGCCCAGCGCGAACATGTTCTTGCACTTGACGACCGCCTTGTTGTCCAGTCCGGTGTCTTTCAGCGCCTCGCGCGTCATGGTGGTGATGTCGGGGACTACGACGTTGTATTCGTCGAGTTTGAGCTCTTCCAGCGGGTCCAGCGTTGCGAATCCCGCCTTTTTGAGGTGCTCCTCGGTGAGCGAGTCGCCGTCGAGGATGACCGTGGCGCCGGGTTTGAGCCATTTGCGGTTGGCCTTGAGCGCCGCGGGGTTCATGGCCACCAGCACGTCGCAGTAATCGCCGGGATTGAGTTCGCGGTGGTCGCCGAAATGTACCTGGAATCCCGAGACGCCCGCCACGGTTCCCTGCGGGGCGCGGATTTCGGCCGGGTAGTCGGGGAAGGTCGAGATGCCGTTCCCCAGCAGCGCCGAAGTGTCGGAAAAGAGCGTGCCCGTAAGCTGCATGCCGTCGCCCGAATCGCCCGAGAAGCGAATCACGACATCCTGCAACTCCCGCACTTTTGTTTGTTCCATGATTTTGTTTTCAGATTAGGGTTAGTACAACGGTTTTACAACATGGTAGGGGAAACGGATCGGTGCGAATTTGTCCGTGTTCGTGCCGAACCGCATCCTATAACATGCAAATATATTGAATAAATTGTCAAATTGGACTTTTCAGGCCGATTTATTTCTCCCGAAATTTCGATTCCGGTGCGGTTTCCTCGTTCTTTTAGGTTACTTTTGCAACTTCAAATTCAGAATTTCAGCATGATTACAGTTTCAAACTTGGAGGTACAATACGGAAAAAGGGTTCTTTTCAAAGATATCAACCTCAAATTCACTCCGGGCAACTGCTACGGCGTGATCGGGGCCAACGGGGCGGGGAAATCCACGTTCCTGAAGGTGCTCAGCGGTGAGGTGACCCCGTCGAGGGGCAGTGTGGCGTTCGGGGCCGGCGAACGGTTGTCGGTCCTCAGGCAGGACCACTTCGCGTACGACGCATTTACGGTTCTCGACACGGTTCTGATGGGGCATCAGCCTCTGTGGAACACGATGAAGGAGAAGGAGGCGCTGTATGCCAAGCCCGACTTCTCGGAGCAGGACGGCCTGCGGGCCGGGGAGCTCGAAGAGAAGTTCGCGGAGATGCAGGGCTGGAACGCCGAAAGCGACGCCGCCAACCTGCTGAGCAGCCTCGGGGTCCGCGAGGCGCTGCACGGTCAGCTGATGAGCGACCTGAGCGCCAAGGAGAAGGTCCGCGTGCTGCTGGCGCAGGCGCTGTTCGGCAAACCCGACAACCTGCTGCTCGACGAGCCGACCAACGACCTCGACCGGACGACGATCGCGTGGCTCGAGAATTACCTTTCGAATTACGAAAATACGGTGCTGGTCGTTTCCCACGACCGCCACTTTCTCGACGCGGTGTGTACGCATACGGTCGACATCGACTACAACGACATCAACCTCTTTTCGGGGAATTACAGCTTCTGGTACGAGTCGAGCCAGCTCGCCCTGCGCCAGCAGCAGAACCAGAACAAGAAGGCCGAGGAGAAGAAAAAGGAGCTGCTGGAGTTCATCCAGCGGTTCAGCGCCAACGTCGCCAAGTCGAAGCAGACGACCTCGCGCAAGAAGATGCTCGAACGGCTCAACATCGAGGAGATCAAGCCCTCGATGCGCAAGTACCCGGGCATCATCTTCCAGCCCGAACGCGAGGCCGGCACGAAGATTCTCGGCGTCGACGAGCTGAGCAAGAGCGTGAACGGCGAACGGCTGTTCAGCAACGTCAGCTTCACGGTCGAGAAGGGCGACAAGATCGCCTTCCTGGCGCGCGATCCGCGTGCGGTTTCGGCGCTGTTCGACATCCTGGTCGGCGACGACCGGGCCGATTCGGGCGTCGTGGAGTGGGGCACGACGATCAATTACGCCTATCTGCCGCTCAACAACGCCCCTTGGTTCGAGAGCCAGCTTTCGATCGTCGACTGGCTGGCGCAGTTCTCGTCCGACACCTCGGAACTCTACCTGCGGGGTTACCTGGGCAAGATGCTCTTCAGCGGTGAGGAGATCTACAAGAAGGTCAGCGTGCTTTCGGGAGGCGAGAAGGTGCGCTGCATGGTGGCGAAGATGATGATCCAGCAGCCCAACACGCTCGTGCTGGACTCTCCGACCAACCACCTCGACCTCGAGTCGATCCAGGCGTTCAACAACTCGTTGATCAATTTCAAGGGCAACGTGCTGCTGAGTTCCCACGACCACGAGTTCGTCAATACGGTCGCCAACCGCATCATCGAACTCACGCCCAACGGCATGGTCGACCGCTATATGGAGTACGACGATTACATCACGGACGAGGTCGTCGCCCGGCGTCTCGAGGCGCTCTGGGCATAGCGGTGCGTTTGACCGCCGAACGGAACAAGCCCCTGTCTTCGAAAAGGCAGGGGCTTGTTCCATAGCGAGCGCCGTCTCCCTCCCCTCGGGGAGGGTCGGATCTGTATGCGACGCCCAAGGCGGCGACTGCGACCGGCGACAGCGTCCGGCCGCAGTCCGTTTACTTCGGCTGCTTGCCGATGTAGGCCAGGATGCCGCCGTCCACATAGAGAATGTGGCCGTTGACGAAGTCCGAGGCGTCCGAGGCGAGGAACACGGCGGGACCCATCAGGTCTTCGGGCGTTCCCCAGCGTGCCGCGGGGGTCTTGGCCACGATGAACGAGTCGAACGGGTGGCGCGAACCGTCGGCCTGACGCTCGCGCAGCGGAGCGGTCTGGGGCGTGGCGATGTAGCCCGGGCCGATGCCGTTGCACTGGATGTTGTACTCGCCGTACTCCGAAGCGATGTTGCGGGTCAGCATCTTCAGACCGCCCTTGGCTGCGGCGTATGCCGACACGGTCTCGCGGCCCAGCTCCGACATCATCGAGCAGATGTTGATGATCTTTCCCTTGCCCTTCTTGATCATCGAGGGGATGACGGCCTTCGAGACGATGAACGGACCGTTGAGGTCGATGTCGATCACCTGGCGGAACTCCGCGGCGGTCATTTCGACCATCGGGATGCGCTTGATGATGCCGGCGTTGTTGACCAGGATGTCCACCACGCCGACCTCCTTTTCGATCTGGGCCACCATGGCGTTGACCTGCTCCTCGCTGGTCACGTCGCAGACGTAGCCTTTGGCCTCGATGCCCTCGGCCTCGTAGGCGGCCAGGCCTTTGTCCACCAGTTCCTGTTTGATGTCGTTGAAGACGATCTTTGCGCCCTGGCGTGCGAAAGCCGTAGCCAGTGCGAATCCGATGCCGTAAGAGGCGCCCGTCACGAGCGCTACCTTACCTTCCAAAGAAAAGTTTACCATTGTTTTATGAGGTTTGTTATTTCAGATTTAACGGTTTGATACGATCGGAAGATTATGTTGCTTCAAAAATGAGAGCTTGTCCCAATATCCTCTTTGAAATATGATTTTATCGTTTTTTACATGGAAGAATCCGCATCCGCGAAGTCCGAGGGGGTCCTTCCATTCCAATATGGCCCATTCTCCGTCTTCGAAAATATTTTCTGCGATGCAAACCATCTCGGCCGTTGCGAATTCATCGGCAAACATTTCGTGAATGGCGGTTTTGCCCGTCACCGGATCGTTTGCGACCTGATGGTTTACTGCATCTTCTGCATATAACTCCGCAATGCCGGACGCATCGGCAGCGTTAAAGCAGTCGATCCATTTTTTCAAGACTTCTCTGGGGGACATACCGCTATTTTAAGTCCGTAATTTTCGAAAAGTCCTGGTCGCCGTAGTCGAGGTTCTCGCCGCCCATGCCCCAGATGAAGGTGTAGTTGTGGGTCGCGGCGGCGCTGTGGATCGACCACTCGGGCGACAGCACGGCCTGGTCGCCCTTCATCCAGATGTGGCGCGTCTCCTCGACCTCGCCCATCAGGTGGCACACGGCGTACTCCTCGGGGACCTCGAAATAGAAATAGGCCTCCATGCGGCGCGAGTGCACGTGCGCGGGCATCGTGTTCCACACGCTGCCGGGCAGCAGTTCGGTCATGCCCATCTGCAGCTGGCAGGTCGGCAGCACCTGGTTGACGATCATCTTGTTGATATTGCGGTCGTTCGACCCTTCGAGCGAACCCATGTGAGCCACCACGGCATCGGCCTTCGTGACCTTCTTGTCGGGGTAGTTGCGGTGGGCCGTCGTGGAGTTGAAATAGAATTTCGCGGGGTTCTTCGGGTCTTTGCTTTCGAAAGTCACCTCACGGTCGCCCGAACCGAGGTAGAGGGCCTCCTTGTAGTCGAGCTCGAACACCGCGTCGCCGGCCTTCACCACGCCGGGGCCTCCGACGTTGAACAGACCCAACTCGCGGCGGGTGAGGAAGAAAGGAGCTTTCAGCGGGTCGATGGCCTCGAGGCGGAGCGTCTCGGCGACGGGCATCGCGCCGCCGACGATCATGCGGTCGTACATCGAGTAGACCAGGTTGACCTCGTCGGCCGCGAATACTTTCTCGATCAGGAAATCGCGGCGCAGACGCGCCGTGTCGTAGCTTTTCGCATCCTGGGGATGCGCTGCATAGCGGATTTCGTAATTGGTTTTCATATAAGTCGTTAAAATTTAGTTTATTAGGGTTGTGCCGGTTTTGCTTTTCGAAATTGGTTCGCCAATTTCATCCTTGCAAAGATACAAAAAATTCCGGAATTGGTCCGCCAAAATCCGGATTTTATTTGCTGGCTTCGTCCGGTTCCGGTGCGGCGGCCGGAAAAAATGCGGCTCGGAGTTGCGCGCGATCGTTTTTTTCCATACCTTTGTTTCATGTCCGCGATAGCGGGCCGCTTAATCAGGCTCTGAAATCTGGTAAATTTTTAGCAAGTGATTAAGCACATATTCCTGCTGTTGCGGCGCCTGCGCCGGGACTGGCACGGGATATGATCCTACGTCACAACGGCGCGGGCTATATGTGCTTATTTCTTGCAGGGCTTGCCAGAGCCATCGGTGGAATAGTAACAGTAGTCCGCGTTCGTTTTGGGGCATAAACGGCATCGGGCGGCTGCTCACCGACGTAAGGGACATACCCCCGGTCCTCTTTGCGCCTTATCCCGAATGGGTATGAAAAACCCCTCCCGGAATGCATCCGGGAGGGGTTACGGGTTGATGCCGGCGGCGGCTGGTTCGCGCCGAACCCATCTAAGAGACGGGGTCAGAAGGGATCGGAAGCGCGGATCGCGGATTTGTGCCGGCGGCAACCGGTTCGCGCCGAACCCATTTAAGAACGGGTTCAGAGGGGGGGGGTACGGACCGGAACCGCTGCTTACGCCCCTGCCATCGCCCCTAAAAACGGCTTCTCAAGCCGGCTGCAAAAGTGTCGTACTCGGTCCGCAGCGAGGCCATCAGGTCGCGCACCGACTGGATTTTCTCGGCGCGCCAGGCGTTCGCCCCGCAGAAGGCGTAACCGTTGCGGAGTTTGCCCTTGAAGGCGTTGTAGAGGGCCAGCATGATGCAATAGGGGCTGTGCGTCACGTCGCAGGTCTTGATGCAGTCGAATGGGCAGTTCTTCGGGCGTTTCAGCCCCTCCTTCACCCGGTCGAGGAACGAGTTGTGGATGGCCCGCCCCGGCATGCCGACAGGGCTCTGGATGATCTCGATGTCCGCCTCGCGGGCCTCGATATAGCTCTGCTTGAAGGCCGGATCGGCGTCGCACTCCTCGGTCGTGACGAAGCGCGTGCCCATCTGCACGCCGTCGGCGCCCAGCTCCATGATGCGGTAGATGTCCTCGCCCGTGTAGATGCCCCCGCCGGCGATCACCGGGATATGGCAGTCGTGCTCGTGTTCGAAAGCCCGGATTTCGGCGACGATCTCCGGAACGATCGTTTCCAGCGAGTAGTGCTCGTCGGCGATCTGCTCGGCCTTGTAACCCAGGTGCCCGCCTGCCTTGGGGCCCTCGACGACGATGGCGTCGGGGATATAGCTGTACTCCGAGAACCATTTCCGGCACAGCACTTTCGCGGCGCGCGCCGACGAAACGATCGGGGCCAGCTTGGTCTTGGCGCCCTCGGTCAGGAACGACGGCAGGTTGAGCGGCAGTCCGGCTCCCGAGAAGATGATGTCGGCCTTCTCGGCGACGGCGGTGCGCACCATATCGGCGAAATTCGACATGGCGACCATGACGTTGACGCCGATGATGCCGCGCGTGGCTTCGCGGGCCTTGCGGAGCTCCTCCTTCAGCCCCCAGATCGAAGCCGCACGGTAGTCCTTCGAATAGTCGTTATAGATCACCCCGAGGCCCGCCGACGAGATCACGCCGACCCCGCCCTGATTGGCCACGGCCGAAGCCAGGCCCGCGAGGGACACGCCTACGCCCATGCCGCCCTGAACGATGGGCATGGAGGCGCATAAATTTCCGATTTTCAGTGATTTCATTCCGTTTATTGTCAAAATTCGGTTACATTACCGCAGCTAAGGTACGGAAAAACGGTTCGTTTGGTTCCGCGCGGGAACATATTTAACGCAGGCTTCACATTACCCGCCTGCGAGACAGCGTCCGGACGCCCGGCGAAGCCCGTCGCGGGGCCCGGAAAACGCGCCGTAATTGAAAACCCTGCGTTCGTGATGAAAATACCCTCCTCCGATGAATTTATTTGCCCGGCACACGAGGGCTAACTACCTTTGACACAAAAGGGAAAAGCACTTCCTTTACTAAATTCAAACAAATGAAAAAAATCTTAACCTTACTGGTCATGGCCGCAGCGCTGTCGTTCACGGCCTGCGACGACGACGGGGAAACTCCCGCCTGGAAACAACTTCCCACCGCCCCCATCACGGGCGCGGACGCCACGCTGACCGTCAACGGAGACGCCAACTCCGGAAGCGTGCAGCTGACCGCTTCGAGCGCCACCCAGGGCACGCTGCTGCTGACCGGCGTACTGCCCGGTTATGCGGAGGTCTCGATGGCCGTCGCGCTGTCAGAAAAACCCGACGGGTCGTTCGACATCTCCGGCGAAAAGGGCCTGACGACAGGTCCGGCCATGCGGTCCGCAGCCGCAGAACCGATAATCATCAACCTCGCGGCACGGGGCAACATCACTCCCGAAGGTAAAGTTTCGCTGACGCTCACCTCCGCGCTGAGCGCCGATGCCCAGGGCGGACTGACGGGAAACTGGGCCCTGCAATACCAGTCGGAGGTGGCCGAAGACGGCACGCTGGCCACGGGTCCGGTCTGGATGGACTGGAGCGCCCTCGATGCGGCCAAGCCCAATGCGGAATTCCTGGCGACGATCGTCTCCACGTTCGGCAGCGCGTTTCTCTTCCAATACCTGAACCAGGTGACTTTCTCGGCCGACGGCAACATCACCGCCAAATACTGGACTGGGTCCCCCGACATCGCCGATGTACTGAACTCGATGTCCTACTCCGAAGACGAAAAATACGCCCTCTGGAGCGATATACATAACAACGAATGGCTGAGTTCGCCGAAAAACCTGGCTTTCTGGTATGTCAAGGACGGCTGCCTCCGCGTCGTACCCAGCATCGGCGCCATTCTCGGACAGGTCGGCGAGGACAACGGCGGCACGGCTCCCGACACGGAGGCTCTGACGGAGATCATCGGCGCACTGTCCGAATTCGGCATCGACATCACACCCCTGCTGCCCACCGTCATGGAGTGGATGAACGCCGGCATCCCGCTGAAATACGCGGCGAGCGACGGCGCACTGAAAATCTACATCGACAAGGAGATGGCCGCCCCGTTCGTCACGGCGCTGCTGCCGGCACTCCCGAAGATCGATGAAATGATCGCCCAAATGAAAAAGGAGAACCCGGAGGACGAGACGGTCCAGATGATCGGCATGCTCCTCATGATGCTGCAAATCGAGAATTTCGCCGGATTCGAGACCATCTGGAAAGAGAACACCGATGCGTTCGGGATCGCGCTCAATTTCATGCAGCCCCGGAAAGCCGAATGATCGACGGGACGGAGACGCAACGGGTACGCGGCCGGTGGGGATCTCCCCGACAAAGGAGGCCGGCCGAACCGCCCGTTCATCCGAACCGTCCCGTTTATCTGAAAAAGCCCTGGTTTCCAGATGGGAAACCAGGGCTTTTCCGCATCCGCACGGGCTGCCGGAGAAACTCGTGCGTTCCGGCGGCGGATCACATAAACCGCACGCCCCGGACCCGTTTCCGGTCGCGGCCGGCGGCCTCGCGCTCGACGATGCCCGTCACGACGTCGGCGGCGTCGTGCCAGCGGTTGGCGCGGACTTTCCGCCGGTAGGTCGTCAGGTGGGCGTACAGCTCGGGCCAGCGGAGGTTCCACCCCCGGGGCCACCGCAGGAGATGCAGCGCCGTGGCCGAGTTGGAGAGGATGCGGGCCTCCTTGTTGGCGCCCTGGTGGAACCACTCGACCCGGACGCCCGGCGCCAGCGCCTGCACGGCCCGGGCGAAGCCGCGGCCGCCGTTGTTGCTCTCGACGGCCGCCAGCCGCGTGTCGGAGCGCACTAACGCCTCCCCCACAAGCGGTTCGGTCACCTCCATCGGTTCGCGCGAATAGACCGCATCGGTGATGTAGATCACCCCGTCGGCATCGACGGCATAGCAGAGCGAGCAGAGATAGTCGTCGCCCGTGTCGGCCGTATCGGTGTAGTTGGCGCGGCGGACGATCTCGTGCGGAAGATCGTCGTACTCGGCGAAATTCAGCCCGTAGAGCAGTCCCTCGCGGGACGAGGGATGTCCCTGGTACATCGCTTCGAACTGCAGGGGGTCCAGCCGCCGTTTGGCCGCCAGCAGAACCGCTCCGTGCTGCTCCTCCCACAGCGCTTCGCCGGGCTGCCGGGGGTCGATGCCGGTGGGCGGACCGCTTTTCAGGGCCTCGAAATTGAGGTGCAGCCACCTATCGGCGGGCAGACTCTCCAGTTGCGGCCACTCGCGCAGCTCCTCGACCGGCTCGCGGGCCGCGAGGGTGCCGATCAGGTCCTCCTCGTGCCAGCGCGTGAAGACGATCAGTTCGCGCGAGGCGTTGTGCATGCGGGTCCTCACCACCGAGGTGTACCACTCCCAGCAATTGGCGCGGACGAGCGGCGAATTGGCTTCGAGGGCGTCTTTATAGAGGTCGTCCAGCACGAAGCAGTCCACGCGGTTGCCCGTCAGCGACCCCTCGCGTCCGACGGAGAGCAGTCCGCCGCGGCGGCCGATGATCTCGACCTCGTCGGCCGTGCGGATGTAGCCGGCGGGCTTCGCCCCCTGCTTGATGGCGGTGCCGGGGAAAAAGGCGGCGTACTCCCGCGATTCGATGATGCGCTGCACGCGACGGTTGAACTTCGAGGCCAGCGAACCCGAATAGGAGGCCACGGCGACCCGCAGGTCGGGGTCCAGCCCCAGCACGTAGGCCGGAAGCAGGGTCGTGGCCCCGACGCTCTTGCCGTGCTGGGGCGGCATGGTGACGATCAGCCGCCGGATGCGCCCCGCGGCGAAGGCTTCCAGCACGCGGTAATAGGTCCGGTGGAATGGCTGCAGTTCGAGAAAGGGATAGACCCCGAGCGCGAAGTCGGCGAAGGAGGGAGGCGCGGCGGCAGCCGGCAACTCGCCGGCATTGTTCGGAGACGCCGTCCCGCCAGTCATAAAAACCTCTGCGGAAGCTGTTTCCGCAGAGGTCGGTTCGGTCGTTTTAACCATCTTGAAAAGTTGTTTGTAATAGAAAAACCCTTGCGCGGCGCCGCGGCGGGCAGTTTTTTTGCGGGTTGCACCCCGGCGGCAGCGCCGTGCCGGGAAAGGATGGGGCCGGGGTGCGGGCGGAGCGTCAGAGATACGTCCGCAGTTCGGAGAACGAGAAGTCGTTGAGCACCTCGCCGCCGTCGCCCGCGGTGTGAAACTCCCACCACACGGGCACCAGGTCGGCGATCGCATCCCGGTCGCCCTCGGGCAGGCGTTCGACCCGCCGGTAGACGATCACCGAGGCCGTCAGCCGGCATTCCGTGCCGCCGAAAGGGAAGGCGAGCGAACCCGAAAAGTAACTTCCGCCCCCGATGGCCTCCGCCAGACGCGCGGCCACCTCCAGGTAAAGTTCCGATGAAACCGAATAGATCATTGATTATAAATAGTTTTTTGGAAATTGTTTGCAGGAATCAAAATAAATTGTTTAACTTTGCAGGACAAAGATAAGTTCAATATTTGAATTTTCAATACGAAATTACAAATTTTCGATATCAATAATTCCAATACAAAAGCCATGAACGAACGGGTAAAACTGATGCGCAAACAGCTCGGCCTGACGCAAGAGCAGCTGGCACAGCGACTTGGGATCGGCAAAGCAGCGCTCTCGATGATCGAAACCGGCAAGGCGGGCCTCTCGACCCGCAACCGCAACATCCTGGTTCAGGATTTGAACGTGAACCCCGAATGGCTCGAAACCGGCAAGGGCAGCATGTTCAACGCCGAACCCGACCTGACGGCCTACATGCGCCGCACGGACAATTCGCTGCCTCTGCAGAGCGTGCCCCTCTATTCGATCGAGGGCACGGCGGGGCTGGTGCCTCTGTTCTCCGACCGGACGCAGACCAAACCCGTCAACTTCATCCACATCCCCAACCTCCCGAAGTGCGACGGAGCGATCTACATCGTCGGGGACTCGATGTACCCGCTGCTGAAGAGCGGCGACATCGTGCTCTACAAGCAGCTGCACGCCATCGACGACATCTTCTGGGGCGACATGTACCTGCTGTCGATCGACATCGACGGCGAGGAGTACGTGACGGTGAAATACATCCAGAAATCCGACCGGGAAGGCTACGTGAAACTCGTGAGCCAGAACGTCCACCACGCCGACAAGGAGGTGGAGATCGCGCGCATCCGCGCCATCGCGCTCGTCAAGGCGAGCATCAGGATGAACTCCATCCGTTAGCAAGAGCAACGAAAAATCGCGCAATCTCCGATTGCCGGAAATCAATGGGGAGCGACAGCGGCTTTACACGCAATGTCGCTCCCCCACTGTTTCCGGGATCGCTATGCGACGCGATTTTTCGCTGCCGCCGCCAGGATCGGATCGCCGAAACGAAGCGAGGCAATTCAATACGCCCGCGGTATCCGTCCTTTTGCCGCCCGCCCTATTGCGCTCCGCGAACCTCCCCAGTAAGCAGCCAGCAGGAGTCGATCTGTGGATAGCGGCGGTGGATGCGTTCGGCGATCTCGAATCCGAGCGGAGCCTTGCCGGCCTTGATCCGGTAGAGAAGTTCGCTGTCGGGAAGCCCGATTTCGCGGGCGAACTGTCCGGTCGTAAGCCCCGAGGCGCGCAGCACGAACCGCAGACGCTCTTCGTCGCGGCAAAAGTCACTGGTGCGGGAACGGCAGGGATGGGTGAAAGAATTCATGGCGCGGCGTTTTTTGCAGCGCGTCCGTAAAACGAACGCGGACTACTGTTACTTATTCGCTCTGAGGTTCTGGTAAACCTTGCAAGAAATAAGCACATATAGCCCGCGCCGTTGTGACGTAGGATCATATCCCGTGCCAGTCCCGGCGCGGGCGCCGCAACAGCAGGAATATGTGCTTAATCACTTGCTAAAAATTTTCCAGATTTCCAAGTGTAGTCAAGCGGCCCGCTATGGCGGACGTAATGCAAATATAGACAAAAAGTCCGACCAGCGGTGCTTTCGGATGAATTGTGCGGCAAAAAAAATCGGGAACGCTCCGTGAAAGAACGTTCCCGTTTTCGGTCGGCCCCGCAGGGGCTATTCCTCGTCGCGGTACATATGTTCCACGTATACGGCGTGCTGCATCGCCTCGCGCTTCGCGATCGAAGGCTTGGTGAAGTACTGGCGGCGGCGGAGCTCCTTCAGGACGCCCGTGCGCTCGTATTTGCGTTTGAACTTTTTCAGGGCGCGCTCGATGTTTTCGCCCTCTTTTACCGGCATGATAATCATTGTATTCTCAGTTTTTTGTTGTTTTTTAATTCGTTCGTTGTCGTGTCTGCGGGGCGTGCATCCTCGATGCCCTTTCCCCGGAAATGGTCCGTTTACTCGTCGGCAGGTCCGCTGACAGACCCGAATTGCAGATAAGGAGCCAGCCGTGCTGCCTCCCTGCGGGTCAGTATGTGTTGTTCTACTAATTCTTCAGCGGTACTCCAACCTCCTTTCAACTGTCTTGCTTTCAGCAATTTTCGTAATGCCTGCGGTGCTATGTAGGGATGTCTTCCCAGCACTTTCGGGCCTGCAAAGTTAATATCAATTTTCCGAATTTTGCAACTATCGCAGTAAATTTGTTTCAAAATTTTTTCATAGTTGCGTTCCGTGACTCCCGGAACCTCGGCGAGCTGCTCCGCGCGGAGGAATCCTCCGAGCCGTTCGCGGTAGGCGAGGATCGCCCCGACGGTCTTGGGGCCGATGCCCGAAACGGAGCGCAGGGCCGCCGAATCGGCCGAGTTCAGCTCGACGGGCTCTTCGGTCGGATGGGGCTTCCGCTCGGGGAAGATGACGTAGGGTTCGAGCGCCGCGGCCACCGAATCGCTCACGACGTAGCAGTCGCGCAGCTCCTCCATGTCGTAGATGCCGCGCAGGTCGCGCCAGCGGACGAAGGCTTCGGCCTGCCGTTTCGACAGGGCTCCGATGGCCCGCAGGTAGCGTGCGCTCACGGTGTCGATGCGGAACGGCCGGGGCGCCAGCGGTTCGGGAAGGATGCGCCCCGTGCGGTATTCCTCCGGGGCGATGGCGTATTTGCGTCCGATGCGGACCCACGGCGCCAGCCGCCGGTAGAGCGAGTCGCCGATGCCGTGGCAGAGCGCCAGGTCTTCGGGAATGCGGAACACCTTGCCTGCGGCGCGGTATTTCAGCAGGCTCACGGCCTCGTATTTCGTAAGTCCCAGCTCCAGCAGGTCGTCCAGCGTCGCCGTGTTGGGGTCGAAAGGCCTCGGCGCGACGCTGTCGCGGCGCATCTCCATCGCGGCTTCGGCTCGCCGGGCCGCCTCGGGGTCGGCCGCCGGGCGCACCAGCATCAGGGCCGTGACGAGCAGCCCGGCCAGCGGCAGGAATACTGCCACGGCGCGTATCTCGCGGTCTGAGAAGAATTTAGCCATTTTTCGTATTCATGGAAAAGGGACTCATCGGTCGTTAAATATTTTTAATTGCGCCAAATTGCCTGTCCTCACCCATGAAATAGAGGCCTCGGCCGGTTCAATTGCGAAATTCACAATTCAACTTATTGACAGGATTTTTGAGCGATAGACTTTATGACACGGCACGGATTCCCCACGGCTATTGAATCTGCAGGGATATCTTTCACGACGACACTTCCCGCACCGATAACGGAATTTTGGCCTATCGTTACTCCCGGCAGTATCGTGGAGTTGCCGCCGATCCACACACCGTTTTCGATTGTCACAGGAGATGCGATCGTGGCACAAATGGATGCGCCGGTTTTTATCCTTTCAGGCATCCTCTCTGAAAGATGAACCGAGTGGGTGGCCGTGAATATCTTTACATCCGGGGCTATCATCACATTGTTGCCGATGTTGATACGATTATTGTCGAGGAACGTGCAGTTCATGTTCACTATAACCTTGTTGCCGAAATGTATGTTTCTGCCATACTCGCAACGGAAATCAATGTCTATATAGACGTCTTCGCCGATGCTTCCGAACATTTCCTGATAGATACGCTGTTTCGTCTCGTTGTCGGCATAATCGGTATCCCTAAGTCGGCGCAGAAGTCGTTTGGTGCGCACTGTCATTTCGGTTATTTCGGGCGAAGAACCGTTGAAAGATTCTCCCGCCATACATTTTTCATATTCGGTTTTCATCCGGTCTTGATTTAACTATTTTATCGATCTCCTCCAGCGCCCGTTTCACCGAGCCGAAGCGCAGCAGCTGCCGCCGCGCTTCGGCTTCCGCGAGCCCCGACGCCTCGGCGACCATGCGCGTTCCGCGGGCCACGAGTTTGTCGTTGGTGAGCTGCATGTTGACCATGCGGTTGCCCTCGACGCGCCCGAGGCGGATCATCACGGCCGTGGAGAGCATGTTGAGCATCAATTTCTGGGCCGTTCCGGCCTTCATGCGCGTCGATCCGGTCACGAACTCGGGCCCCACGACGGCTTCGAGGGCATATTCCGCTTCGGCAGCCACGGGCGACGCGGGGTTGCAGGTGACCGAGGCGGTGAGCAGTCCGCGGCGGCGCGCCGTGCGCAGTCCTCCGACGACGTAGGGCGTGGTGCCCGACGCCGCGATGCCGATCAGCGTGTCGTCGGCCGTGGGGCGGTAGGGCGCCATGTCGCGCCATGCGCCTTCGGTGTCGTCCTCGGCGTGTTCCACGGCCCGGCGCAGGGCTCCGTCGCCCCCGGCGATCAGTCCGATCACCAGTTCGTGCGGTACGCCGTAGGTCGGGGGCAGCTCCGAAGCGTCGGTGACGCCCAGCCGGCCGCTCGTCCCGGCGCCGATGTAGAAAATCCGCCCGCCGCGCCGCATGCGTTCGACGATGCGTTCGACGAGCCGTTCCATGACGGGAATGGTCGCACGCACGGCTTCGTGCACGCGGGCGTCTTCGCGGTTGATGCCCGTCAGGATGTCGTGCACCGACATCTGCTGCAGGTTGTCGTAGGCCGAAGCCTGTTCGGTGATTTTATCTTCCATGATGGTATTCCAAAAGTCCCGCTGCGGGGGATTCGACGATGGTTTCGATGCGGCGCCCCGCGGCTGCCAGCGCTTCGTGCAGCAGCTCCCCGAAGCGGGCCGCGATGCCGCCCACGAACGAAACGGCGAGCTCTTGCGGATAGCGGCTCAGGTTGCGCGAGGCGAATTCGCGGAACGAACGGCGGACCATTTCGCGCACTTCGGGACAATCCGTGTGCGCGAGGATGAAGGGGGCGAACGATGCCAGGAACCGGCTGGCGTAGGGCTCGCTGTAGACGCGGCGGAGAATCTCCTCGTAGCTGAGCCCGGTCGTGGCCAGAAACTCCTCTTTCAGGGGAATGTGTCCCTTGAAGATGCCGTTCAGGAAATTGCGTCCCAGGTGCACGCCGCCGCCCTCGTCGCCCAGCACATAGCCCAGCGGGGGCACGTTCTGCAGGATTTCGCCGTCGCGGCACCAGCACGAATTCGAGCCCGTGCCGAGGATGCAGGCGATGCCTTCGCCGCGCCCGAAGAGGGCGCGCGCCGCACCCAGCAGGTCCGATTCGACGGCGACGTCCTCCGTGCCGAAATGCGACGCCAGTTCCCGGCGCAGTTTTTCGCTCGCTTCGGGGAACGTCGCGCCGCACCCGGCGCCGTAGAACCGCACGGCCGTCGCTGCGCCGCACGGGGGCACCTCCGCGAGCGTTTCGCGTATCTGTTCCGCGGAGTGCTGCACGACGTTGATCCCCCGGGTGCGTACGCTCGTCGTGTGCGCGCCGTCGTCCGTGATCCACGTGCATTTGGTCGATCCGCTGTCGGCAATGATTAACATGGAAATCCTCTATTTGCGTGCAGCGCAAATATACGTATTTAATCATAGAAAGTCGAAAAAAAGTTCCGCTTTCGTCCTACTTGAACTCGACGATTTCGGGACGCGTCGGTCGGTAGCGGTACTGCTCCATGCGCGTGGAGTTCGAGAGACGGAAATACTCGCTCTCGACCAGCCCGTTCTTGCCGAAGGCGATGCCCAGCCGGATTTGGATCGTGTTGAAGACCAGCCGTTCGTTTCGCAGCCGCACGCCCAGGCCGAACGAGGTGAAGAAGTCGTTCTTGAAGATGTTGGGCGAATAGCCGATCAGTCCGAAGTCGGCGAATCCGAACACGGCGATGCGGAATCCCAACGGCTGGTAGGGCGTGAAGACGACCGTTTCGGTGTTGAGGATCATGCGGTTGGTGCCGATGATGTGCTCCTTGAGTGCCTGCAGTCCGTCGATGCGGGTGAAACGGATGCTTTCGTCGCTGCCCGTGCCGCGATTCCACCCCTGGGTGTAGTTGAAGGCGAGGAACTGGCGGATGCGGCTGCGCCGGAAAAGGAACAGGTTGGAGAACCACCGCAGGTCGACATCCACGGCGCTGCGCCGCCACATGCCGTCGTTGAGGTCGATGTAGCTTCCCAGCGTGAATCCGCCCATGATGTAGCCCACGCCGCGGAAACCTCCTGTTTCATAGCTCATGCCCAGGTACATGGCGTCGTTGAACTTGCCCCACGAATAACCCGTCGTCAGCTCGGCCTTGTAGCCGGTCGCCAGGTATTCGCGGAGGCCGAATCCGTAGATCATGTTGGCCGTGAAGAACTTCTCGCGGTAGAGGCCCGCACCGACCAGCAGGGCGTCCTGGTCGTGCAGCGCCGGGTTGAAATGCGGTCCCACGAGAGGCCACCGGCTGACGCGGCGGTAGTTGTAGCGTCCCGTGAGGTAGACGCTCGAGTTGATCCGCCGCAGGAAGCGGGAGTATCCGCCCCAGGCGTCGAGGTTCCGCTCCTTGACGAGCAGCGAGGTGTCCTGCTCGACCATGTAGCGTTTGGACTTGATGTCGCTGTAGGTGAGGCCGATTTCGTAGTCGGTGGGCTTGATGAACTCCTTGCGCAGCCCCATGTCGAGCGTCGAGTTGTAGAAGTCGCGCCCGGCGGCGAATTCCGCGGTGTAGAAGCTTCCCAGCACGTTGGGGATTTCGTATTCGACCAGGTTGCCGCCGTAGGAGAAGTCCTTGCGGCTGAAATTGGTCATGAACTTGAGTTTGTTGCCCCAGCCGAGGATATTGGCGTCGGAGAGCCCGATCATCGTCCGGCCCTCGGAGTGGATGCCTCCGTCGACCGTGATGGTCCAGCTGTCGCGCGTGGTGATGGCCAGGTTGACGCGCGTCGAGTCGAAGGCGTCGGGCAGCACCGCGATGTCGACGTCGGCGATGTAGCCGCGCGAGCGGATCAGCTGTTTGTTGCGCACGATCAGTTCCGGGTCGAGCGTGTCGCCCGGTTCGAAGAGCAGGTCGCGGCGGATGACGCGTTCGCGGGTGAGCCGGTGGGTTTTGTTGGCGGTGCGTTCGAGCCAGTTGCCCCCGGGATCGAAGATCTGCCGGCGGTCGACAGTGATTTCGCCGATGGTTTTCCCGGAATAGGGTTGCAGCAGGCGGCTTTCGTCGGTCACGCGGCCGTTGAGGGTGGTGTCGAGGACGGGTTTCACGAAGAGCATCTTGTAGAGCATGCGCGGCACGGCGCGGCGGTTGGTTTTCGACTGGATGCTGTCGTAGAGGCGTTGGTTGCGGGCCGAGGCGCCGGGATTCGACACCCGGGCGCTGTCGGGGGTGAAGCGGTCGGGCGTATGCGCGACGGGGCCTGCGACGCGGGCAAAGGAGGCGGTTGCCGCCGCAGTCAGGGTCAGGACCAATATGCAAAACCGGACGAACATTGTGTCAAAGATAGTGCAAGCCGAGCGCAAAAGCAAGTTTACTTGCATTATGCCGAGGCGCAGCCTATCTAAGGCAGGGCCAAAGACAGTGCAAGCCGAGCGCAAAAGCAAGTTTACTTGCATTATGCCGAGGCGCAGCCTATCTAAGGCAGGGCCAAAGACGGTGCAAGCCGAGCGCAAAGCCAAGTTTATCTGAACATGGCCGAGGCGCAGCCTATGTTCTGTAAGATAACGGAATTTTTCGGCAAAAAGTGCTTCCCGAAGCGCTAAATTGGGCTTCGGACCCCGGATATGGTTCAAAAACGGCCTTTCCGCACCTTTTTGTCGCTCGCCGGCGGGCACGAAAAAAGACGGCCTGCAAAGGTCGTCTTTTTCATTCGGGATTCGGCTCAGGGCTTTCTCCGGCCCCGCTTTTCCGCCCTTCCCCTCTCCGGGGCTATCGGCGGCCTTCCTTGGCCTCGATGCATTCGGTGGCGTGAGGCACCTTCATCAGGCGCTCCTTGGGGATAAGCTTTCCGGTGGTCTTGCAGATGCCGTAGGTCTTGTTCTCGATGCGCACGAGTGCCATTTCGAGGTTGCGGATGAACTTCATCTGATGGGCTGCCAGCCGGCCGCTCTCCTCTTTCGAGAGGGTTGCGGCGCCCTCTTCCAGCACTTTGAACGTCGGCGATGTATCCTCGGTGTCGTTGTCGGCCGTATGGGTGATCGTGGCGCGCAACAGCTCGTAGTCGGCGCGGGCGTTCTCGAGCTTTTTCAGGATAAGCTGCTTGAACTCTTCGAGTTCCGCGTCGCTGTACCGTGTTCTTTCGTCTGCCATAGTCGTATCCTCCTTGATTGGTTTTATGTAAAATTAAGCAATAATTCCGATATTACCAAATTTTACAGGATATATCGGGACTATATCCGCGTCACGGCGATGCGCAGCGGTTCTTCGTCGACATCGGTCTCCGCGATCGTCTCGCCGGCGGGTTCCGGCGCGGCTTTCACCTCCACGGCGAGGGTCTGCGATGCGATGTAGCCGGCGAACCGGGCGATGCCGTCGGCCACGCAGGGCTTGTCCTCGATCTCGACGCGGATTTTGTCGGTGACCTCGAATCCGGAATCCTTGCGGATATTCTGGATGCGGTTTATCAACTCGCGTGCCACACCTTCGGCTTTCAGCTCTTCGGTGACCGTAATGTCGAGCGCCACGGTGAGTTTGCCCTCCGAAGCGACCAGCCATCCGGGCATATCCTCCGAGGTGATCTCGAAATCGGCCGGCGTCACGGCGATCTTTTCGCCGCCGAGGTCGAGCACCGTTTCGGGAGCCGCCTCGATCTCGGCGATGCGCTCCTGCGAGAAGCCGGCCACCAGGGCGGCGATCTGCTTCATGTACTTGCCGTAGCGCGGTCCGAGGGTCTTGAAGTTGGGTTTTATCCGTTTGGTGATGAGCCCGGTCGTCTTTTCGATCAGCTCGACCTCCTTGACGTTGACCTCTCCCATGATGAGGTTCTTCACGGCCGAGATGCGTTCCGCCGTGGCGGGATCGAGCACCGGGATCAGGATCTTGGTCAGCGGTTGGCGCACCTTGATCGAGACCTTGCGGCGCAGGGCCAGCACCATCGACGAGACTTTCTGGGCCAGCGACATCATCTCTTCCAGCCGCGTGTCGATCAGCCGTTCGTCGGCTTTCGGGAAAGTTGCGAGGTGCACCGACTCTTCGGCGTGGCGGCCGCTCACGGCATTGAGGTCCGTGAAGATGCGGTCGGAGATGAACGGCGCGAAGGGCGCCGCGAGCATCGACACGGTCTCCAGGCAGGTGTAGAGCGTCTGGTAGGCCGCCAGCTTGTCCTCCGACATGCCGCCGCCCCAGAAGCGTTTGCGGTTGAGGCGCACGTACCAGTTCGAGAGGTTCTCGCCCACGAACTCCTGGATGGCGCGGGCCGCCGGGGTCGGATCGTACTCTTCGAGTGATTCGGTCACGTTCTTGACCAGCGTATTCAGCAGCGAGATGATCCAGCGGTCGATCTCGGGGCGCTTCTCCATCGGCACCTCCGGCTCCCGTCCCGTGAACGAATCCACGTTGGCGTAGAGGGCGAAGAACGAATAGGTGTTGTAGAGGGTTCCGAAGAACTTGCGGCGCACTTCGTCGACGCCGTCGCGGTCGAATTTGAGGTTGTCCCACGGCTGCGAGTTGGAGATCATGTACCAGCGCGTCGCGTCGGCTCCGTAGGTGTCGAGCACCTCGAACGGATCGACGGCGTTGCCCAGGCGTTTGGACATTTTGTTGCCGTTCTTGTCCAGCACCAGTCCGTTCGAAATGATGTTTTTGAACGCCACTGAGTCGAACAGCATCGAGGCGATGGCGTGCAGCGTGAAGAACCAGCCGCGCGTCTGGTCGACGCCCTCGGCGATGAAGTCGGCGGGGTAGACCTCGTTGAAGCCCTCCTTGTTCTCGAACGGATAGTGCACCTGCGCATAGGGCATGGCGCCCGAGTCGAACCACACGTCGATCAGGTCCTGTTCGCGCTTCATCGGCTCGCCTTTCGACGAAACGAGCACGATCGAATCCACGTAGGGACGGTGCAGGTCGATGTTCGCCGTCGAATAGTTCTCCTTCGACATGTCCCCGACCTTGAAATTCTTGTACGGGTTCTCCTTCATCACACCCGCGGCGATCGACTTCTCGATTTCGCCGATCAGCTCCTCGACCGAACCGATGCACTTCACCTCCGAGTAGTCTTCGGTGGCCCATACCGGCAGCGGAGTTCCCCAGAAGCGCGAGCGCGAGAGGTTCCAGTCCACCAGTCCTTCGAGCCATTTGCCGAAACGGCCCGTGCCGGTCGATTCGGGTTTCCAGCGGATCGTCCTGTTCAGTTCGATCATCTTGTCGCGCAGCGCCGTGGTGCGGATGAACCACGAGTCGAGCGGGTAATACAATACGGGCTTGTCCGTGCGCCAGCAGTGGGGGTAGGAGTGGGTGTGCTTCTCGATCTTGAACGCCTTGTTTTCGGCTTTCAGCATCACCGCGATGTCGACGTCCAGCGTCGGGTCGGTGTCGCTCAGCCGCTCGTCGTAGGCGTTCTTCACGTAGCGGCCCGCATACTCGCCGTATTTCGCGGCGTCGACGTTCGTCTTCACGAACTCCGGGTCGAGGTCCTCGACGAGGAAGAATTTGCCCTGCCGGTCAACCATCGGCTGGTTCTTGCCGGCTCGGTCGACCAGGAAGAGCGGTGCGATGCCTGCGATTTTCGCCACGCGGTCGTCGTCGGCGCCGAACGTCGGGGCGATGTGGACGATGCCCGTACCGTCGGTGGTGGTCACGTAGTCGCCGACGATCACGCGGAACGCGTCGCCCATCGGTTTCACCCACGGGATCAGCTGCTCGTAACAGATGCCCTCCAGCTCGGGACCTTTCCAGACGCCTTCCAGCACCTCGTAGGCGCCCTCCATCTTCTTGGTGAAGTAGGAACCAAGCAGCTCTTTGGCCAGGATGACCGTCTGCGGCCGGTCGGTATAGGGGTTGCGGCATTTGACCCGCACGTATTCGATCGCGGGGCCCACGGCCAGCGCGGTGTTCGACGGCAGGGTCCACGGCGTGGTGGTCCAGGCGAGGAAATAGAGGTCGCCCTCGACGCCGTCGAAGAGCTTCTCGCTCTTAGCGTTGCGGATCACCCGGAACTGCGACGTGCAGGTTGTGTCCTTCACGTCGCGGTAGCAACCCGGCTGGTTCAGCTCGTGGGTCGAGAGACCCGTTCCGGCGGCCGGCGAATAGGGCTGGATGGTGTAGCCCTTGTAGAGCAGGCCCTTGTCGAAGAGCTGCTTCAGGAGCCACCACAGCGTCTCGATGTATTTGTTGTCGTAGGTGATGTACGGATCGTCCATGTTGACCCAGTAGCCCATCTTGCGCGTGAGGTTCTCCCAGGCGCCCGTGAACTCCATCACGGCCTCGCGGCACGTGCGGTTGTACTCCTCGATCGAGATCTTCCTGCCGATGTCCTCCTTGGTGATGCCGAGTTTCTTCTCGACGCCCAGCTCCACGGGCAGTCCGTGGGTGTCCCATCCCGCCTTGCGGTGCACGAGGTATCCCTGCTGCGTCTTGTAGCGGCAGATGATGTCCTTGATCGTGCGGGCCATGACGTGGTGGATGCCCGGCATGCCGTTGGCCGAGGGGGGGCCTTCGTAGAATACGAACGCGGGATGTCCCTCGCGGGTCGTGATGCTTTTGTGGAATGTGTCGCGGGCGTCCCACTCGCCGAGCACGTCGGCGGCTACGCCGGCCAGGTCGAGGCCTTTATACTCCTTGAACTTCATATCGGTAAGAAATTTCTTCGCGGTTTCTCTGACAGGCAGCAAAGATATAAAAAAGTTTTAATAATCGGACTTTTTAAGCTCGATTATTGACATGCGGCGAGGTTGGCCCGAGCTATTCCCGGACGGGAATGTCGAGCCGGAAGCACGAGCCCCGGCCGACGGCCGAATCGACGCCGACGCGGCCGCCCAGCTGTTCGGCGATCGATTTGCAGACCGAGAGCCCCAGGCCGGTCCCCTGCGTGAAGGTGTCGAGTTTGACGAAGCGTTCGAAGATGCGTCCGTGGTCCTCGGGGGCGATGCCGATACCCGTGTCGCGGACGTAGAAGCGGACATGGCCGGGAATTTCGCGGAATCCGATCGTGACCGATCCCTCCCGGGTGAATTTCAGGGCGTTGCTGACGTAGTTGCCGATGATCCGGGCAGCACCCTGCCGGTATGCCCGGACCGAGAGCGGCGGAAGGTCCTCTTCTACGCGGAGTTCCACGCCCGATGGACACTTCCGGCGGAACGCCTCGGCCGTTTCGCGGACGAATTCCCGGGCGTCGAACGTCGTGCGGATGACCTCCGACCGTCCGGATTCGATGAGCGCCAGGTCGAGCACGTCGGAGATGATCTGCAGCAGCAGCGCGTTGTTGCGCCGGATGATGTCGCTGTACTCCTTGCGGGTGTCGCTGTCCGGTTCGTTGACGAGCTGTTCCGAAAATCCGACGATGGCGTTCAGCGGTGTGCGGATTTCGTGGCTCATGTTGGCCAGAAAGGCCGATTTGAGGCGGTTGGCCTCTTCGGCGCGTTCCTTCGCCCGGCGCAGCTGTTCCCGGCTGCGCGTGGCTTCGGTGATGTCTTCGAGCAGGATGACCAGTTCGTCGTCGTCGCCCGGATTGTTGTAGATCAGCGTGCGGCAGATGCGCTCCGAGACCGGGGCCTGCCAAAGATGCTCCCGGAACTCTTCGGAGGGAATATTTATGAATTTCGGGATCGTTACCCGGGGGTCCGTTCCGGTTTCGCTGGCCGTTTTTCCGGCGAAGTCCTGCGTGCGGACGCCCAGTATCCGGCCGGCCTGCTGGTTGATGTACGAAAGCAGGTAATCGACGGCTTCGCCCGTTTCATCGCGCAGGATGTTGATGCGCAGGTAGCCGATCGGCAGATGCTCGATCAGTTGGGTGAGATGGTTGTAATTGCGCTGCGTCGCCTTGTAATTCCGGTTGACGGAGGCGAGTTCCGTGTTTTCGGGAGCTCCGTCCGAGAGGCGGCGCACGCTGCCGAAGGCCGTTCGGACATTCGTCCGCGGGTCGGTTTTCACCTCCACGGCGTTGATTTGCACGAGCTTGCCGCCGTTCGCCGTGACGAATGTTTCGTCGAGCGTGTCGGAGGCCTTGAGTGCGGCGCAGCGGGTGTAGATCCGCGTGCGGTGTTCCTCCTCGGGGAGCAGGAAGACTTCTTCGAACGAAATGCGGGTGCGGTCCGTGCCGAAGAGTTCCGCTGCCTGCCGGGAGCAGGTCATTTCGCGTTTGCCGAAATCGAGGCGCCACCACCCGACGCCCGATGCGTCGAGAAGTTGTTGCAACAGTTCGGCGGAGACAGGATGTTCGTTCATGGAAAGGGACCGGTTTTCCGTTAGGTCGTTTTGTCTTAGTCGAAGGACTGCATCTCGATCAGTTTGGCATAGATGCCGTTGCGCTCCATCAGTTCGGCGTGCGTACCGCGTTCGGCGATGCGCCCGTGGTCCACGACGATGATCTGGTCGGCGTTGTGGATGGTTGACAGACGGTGGGCGATGACCACCGACGTGCGGCCTTTGAGCAGGTTGTTGAGGGCCTCCTGCACGAGTTTCTCGCTCTCGGTGTCGAGGGCCGAGGTGGCCTCGTCGAGGATCAGGATGTCGGGGTTCTTCAACACCGCGCGGGCGATCGAGAGCCGCTGGCGCTGTCCGCCGGAGAGTTTCACGCCCCGGTCGCCGATGTTCGTTTCGTACCCTTCGGGGCTCTCGCGGATGAAGCAGTCGGCGTTGGCGACCTTCGCCGCCTCGACCACCTCTTCGTGCGTGGCGCCGCGTTTGCCCATGGCGATATTGCCCTCGATGGTGTCGTTGAACAACACGGTGTCCTGCGCCACGACGCTCATGTGTTCGCGCACGCTCTCCTGCGTGTAATCGCGCAGCGAGACGCCGTCGATGCGGATGTCGCCCGACGTGGGGTCGTAGAACCGCGGCAGCAGTTCGCTCAGGGTCGACTTGCCGCCGCCCGAGGGGCCCACCAGCGCCACGGTCTGCCCGCGGAGGATCTCGAACGAAACGCCGTCGATCACCTCGCGCGAACCGTCGTAGGAGAAGTGCACGTCGCGGAACTCGATCTTTTCGCTGAGTCCCGTGAGTTCGCGGGCGCCGGGGGCGTCCTGGATTTCGGGAACGGTGTCGATGATCGAGAAGATGCGTTCGCCGGCGGCGATGCCCTGGTTGATGTTGGCGAACTGGTCGATGAAGGTGCGCACGGGGCGCGTGATCTGCGAGAAGATGGCCACGAAGGCGATGAAACCGCCGGGATCGAGCGTCCCCTTGGCCACGAGCGAGCCGCCGAAGACGAGGATCACGCCCACGGCCGCGATGCCGAGGAATTCGCTCATCGGCGACGCCAGCTGCTGGCGGCGGGCCATCGAGAGGGTCAGCCGCGCCAGGTCGGCGCTGATGGCGTAGTATTTCTGCTTGATGTATTCGACGGCGTTGTAGCTCTTGATGACCTTGATGCCCGCGAGGGATTCGTCGAGCGTGGCGACCATTTCGCCCATGCGCTGCTGGTTGGTGCGGGCCGGGTGGCGGAGTTTCTTGACGATGCTGCCGATCAGCAGCGCGACCACCGGAAGGAACAGCACCGAGAAGATCGCCAGTTCCCACGAAATGGCCACCATCATCACGATGTAGCCGATGATGAGGAACGGTTCGCGGAACGACACCTGGAGCGTGTTGGTGATGCAGAACTGCACGACGCCCACGTCGGAGGTGATCTTCGAGATGATGTCGCCCTTGCGCTGGTCCGAGAAGTAGCCCACGTTCATATCCATCACGCGCGAGAACATCTCGTTGCGCATCCGCTGCAGGGTCCTCGTGCGCATGTTCTCCATGGTCCAGGCTCCCAGGTAGCGGAACAGGTTGCTCAGCAGGCTGATGCAGACGGCTACGGCGGCCAGCAGCAGCAGTACGTTCTGCGTGGAATATTCCTGGAAGATATGCGAATAGGCGAAATTGAAGAGTGTGGCCAGATACTCCTTGTTCAGCTCCACGGGCGGCAGTTTCTCGACGTACTCGAACGAGTAGTTCGCGTCGAACATGGTGTTCAGGATCGGGATGATCAGCATGAACGTCAGCGAGTTGAACAGCGCGTAGAACAGGGAGTAGAAGAAATAGGGGATGGCGTATTTCTTGATCGGCCGGGCGAAGCCCAACAGCCGCATGTATGTCTTGAACATTCCGGGCGTATGGTTTGATAGTTACGCAATAATCGAAACAAAGATACGAATAAGCGAGAGCAAAAGCAAGTTTGCTTGCATTTTGCCGAGCGGAAGTATCTTCGGCGCAGCCAAAGATACAAAAAAGAATTGACAGCACCAAAACCGGATTGCGGACGGTACGGCCAACGGCTGCGACTGATATAAGGGTCGTTACGCCCCCGAAGGCAGAAATAATAACCCGAAAGGCGAAACCTGCGGGAAATTTCGGTGAAAGTTCCCGCCCTGAGGAGCAGAAAAAGAGCGGCGGCGTTTCCGTTTACCGCTCCGCGGGATCGTATCCCGTATCTTCCAGCCAGTGTGCGCGGTCGTTCGCCGCCGCGACGGCCAGCACGTCGCAGCGGTTGTTCTCCACCGTGTCGGCATGGCCCTTGACCCAGACGAACCGGACGTTATGTCGGTTGTACGCGCTGAGGAAGCGCATCCACAGGTCGGGGTTCTTCTTGCCCGCGAAACCCTTGCGCACCCAGCCGAAGACCCAGCCTTTGGTGACGGCGTCGACGACGTATTTCGAATCAGAGTAGATCACGACGTCCGAACCCTCGAATTTGAGGGTTTCGAGCGCCACGCAGACGCCCATGAGCTCCATGCGGTTGTTGGTCGTCAGCCGGAAACCCTGCGACAGTTCCTTGCGGTGAGGTCCCGAGAGCAGCACTGCGCCGTAACCCCCGGGCCCGGGGTTTCCGAGGGCCGAGCCGTCGGTGTAGATGGTGATAGAAGCCAAAATATGCGTATGTTAGAGATCGAACATAAAAATCGAAGGGGATGTCCCGGCCCGGTGCCGGCTGCGGTTCATTCGGCCGCCGTTTCGTCCAGCTCCCTGGCCAGAATCTTCTTCGCCCGGTAAAAGGCGTCCGTGTAGTTGCGCGCCCGGATGGTGCCGTCCGGGCCGATCAGAACGAAGAACGGCCAGCCGCCGATGGCATATGCTTCCATGATCCGCCGGTTTTCGGGGTGCCCGGTTTCCAGTTCCGCTTCGATCCATTCGTGGTCCAGCATGCCGGCCAGCACGGGCCGCATGTCGTCCACACCCGCCGACGGCGTCTTTTGATCTGCGGGCAGACTTTCATATACGCCTCGGATGGCGGCGATCGATTCGGTCAGTCCCACCACCTGCAGCCCTTTGTCCCGGTACTTTTCGAACAGACCGCACACCTGCCGGTCGATATAGATCGAACCCGGGCACATTCCCCAATGGTAGATCAGCAGGTAACGGCCCTTGAAATCGGCCTTGGCGACCGTACGGCCGTCGGTCGTCGCCAGCGTGAAATCCGGTGCCGGATTCCCTTCGGCGAGCCGGTCCATTTTTTCCATGCAGTCGGCGTATATACGACCGAAATAGCTTGTTTTCAACCCTTCGGACAACGATTCGTAAAACCGGTGCGTCTCCCTGGCCGGCGTGTACGACAGCATGGGAATCTTGTCGATCAGCAGGTACAGGCTTCCGTGCGGATTGGCTGATTCGTAGGCTTTTCGCAGCGATTTTATCCGCTCCATGCCGGGGTTGCCTTCGTAGAAACGGCTGAATTTTTCGCCCCATTCCCGGCTGGCGTCCGTATCGTTGCGCTCCGACGCCGCCCGCGCATTCTCCAGGTAACGGCCCCGGACCCGGCCGAGCGAATCATCGGCCGCCAACAGGCTGGACAATGTCGGTTCGTCGTAGATGCCTCCGCTGAGGCGGCAATAGTAAATCGCGTCCGTCGTGCCGGTCATGCCGATCCGGTCTCCGGGCCTGACGATGACGGGCTTGCCGCTGCGATCCCCGGCCGCGGCCTTTCCGGTTTTCGGACGGTAGGTCATCATATAGTACCGGTCGTGTTCCAGTTTTCCCCGGTAGCGGAATGCGCCCGGTTTGCGGATTACGACTTCGAATCCCGGTTCGTACTTCCACGCGGGCAGGAGAATGCGTTCGAAGCGGAGCGTGTCCCCGGTCTGCAATCCCTCGATCCTGCCCTCCAGCCTGAATGCCTGAGCCTGCGCACCGGCAGCTGTCAGGATCAGGACACAGCATAGCAGGACGAGTTTGTATCGTGGGGTCATGGCGGGTGTTTTACGATTTATCTGCCTGAACCGAGTGCCTCCAGCTGCTCTTTCAGCGCCGCGATCTTCGCTTCGGCGTCGGCCTGCTTGGCGCGCTCGTTGGCCACGACCTTTTCGGGCGCCGACGTGACGAAGCGTTCGTTCGAGAGTTTCTTCATTACCGAAGCGAGGAATCCCTCGTAGTAGGCCAGGTCGTCCGTGAGTTTCCTGCGCTCGGCCTCGGCGTCGATCCTGCCCGCCATCGGCACGAAATACTGCGTCGTCTTGACGATGAACGCCGCAGCCGCCGGGTCTTTCTCCGTCACGGTCTCGACGGCCGCGAGGTTGGCCATCTTCATCACCACGGGGGCGAATTCCGCCGGGTAGTTCTCGTCGGCGATGACCTTGAGGGTCAGCGCCTCCTTCTGCGGCAGGTTCTTCTGGTTGCGGATATTGCGCACCGAGGTGATGATCTCCCGGGCCAGTTCGAAGCGCGCCAGCATCGCGGCGTCTTCGGCCGCGGGTTCGGGCATCTGCGCCATGCAGATCGAGGCGCCCTCGGCCCTCGGCGCGAGGTCCTGCCAGATCTCTTCCGTGACGAACGGCATGAACGGGTGCAGTACGCGCATCAGGGCGTCGAAGTAACCCTTCGTGGCCTCCAGCGTCGGGACGTCGATCGGCTGTCCGTAGGCGGGCTTCACCATCTCGAGATACAGACCGCTGAAATCGTCCCAGAACAGGCGGTAAGCCTCCTTGAAAGCCTCCGAGATGCGGTAGGTCTTGAAATCCTCGGCGATCTGGCGGAGCGAGCGTCCCAGCGCCTGTTCGAACCATGCGACGGCGAGGCGGTTGTTCTCGCTCTGTGCGGCCGCGGCGTCCGCCGTCCAGCCGTTGAGGAGGCGGTAGGCGTTCCATATCTTGTTGCCGAAGTTGCGGCCCTGCTCGCAGAGCGCCTCGTCGAACATCACGTCGTTGCCTGCCGACGAGGAGATGAGCATGGCCATGCGCACGCCGTCGGCGCCGAACTTGTCGATCAGGTCCAGCGGGTCGGGCGAGTTGCCCAGCTGCTTCGACATCTTGCGGCCGATCTTGTCGCGCACGATGCCCGTGAAATAGACGTTTCCGAAAGGCTTTTCGCCGCGGAATTCATATCCGGCCATGATCATGCGGGCCACCCAGAAGAAGATGATGTCCGGACCGGTCACCAGATCGTCGGTGGGATAGTAGTAGCTGATCTCCTTGTTGTCCGGGTGACGGATGCCGTCGAACACCGAGATGGGCCACAGCCACGACGAGAACCACGTGTCCAGCACGTCCTCGTCCTGCCGCAGGTCCGTCAGCTGCAGCGTGGCGTCGCCGCTCTTCGCGCGGGCCTTTTCCAGCGCCTCTTCGGCCGTCAGGGCCACCACGAAGCCGCCTTTGGGCAAATAGTAGGCCGGAATGCGCTGCCCCCACCACAGCTGGCGCGAGATGCACCAGTCCTTGATGTTCTCCATCCAGTGGCGGTAGGTGTTCTTGTATTTCTCGGGCACGAAGCGGATCGCATCCTCCATCACGGCTTTCGTCGCCGGTACGGCCAGCTCCCGCATCGAGAGGAACCACTGCATCGAGAGCTTCGGCTCGATGGCCACGCCCGTGCGCTCCGAATAGCCCACGTTGTTGGTGTACTCCTCGGTCTTTTCCAGCAGGCCCGCCGCGTCGAGGTCCTTCTCGATCTGCCGGCGCACGTCGAACCGGTCCTGACCCGCGTAGAGGCCCACCTTGTTGTTTACGGTGCCGTCGTCGTTGAAGATGTCGATGGTCTCCAGCCCGTATTTCTCGCCCAGCATGTAGTCGTTCACGTCGTGTGCCGGGGTCACCTTCAGGGCGCCCGTTCCGAACTCGATGTCCACGTATTCGTCGCGGATCACCGGAATCGAACGGCCCACCAGCGGCACGACGACGCGGGCCCCCTCGGCCAGCCACTCGTAGCGCGGGTCGTTGGGATTGACGCACAGCGCCGTGTCGCCCAGGATGGTTTCGGGGCGCGTCGTGGCGACGATGATCGTCCGGTCGGAGCCCTCGACCGCATAGCGCAGGTAGTAGAGTTTGCCGTGCGACTCCTTGAAGACCACCTCTTCGTCCGAAAGGGCCGTCTGCGCCGCGGGGTCCCAGTTGACCATCCGCACGCCGCGGTAGATTTTCCCCTTTTCATAGAGGTCGCAGAAGACGCGCAGGACGCTCTCCGTGCGGGCTTCGTCCATCGTGAAGCAGGTGCGGTCCCAGTCGCACGAGGCGCCCAGCTTGCGCAGCTGCCGGAGGATCACGCCGCCGTATTTCTCCTTCCATTCCCAGGCGTAGCGGAGGAATTCCTCGCGTGTGAGCGACGCCTTTTCGATGCCCTTTTCGTGGAGCATCGCCACCACCTTGGCCTCCGTGGCGATCGACGCGTGGTCCATGCCCGGCACCCAGCAGGCGTTCTTCCCGGACATGCGCGCACGGCGCACCAGCACGTCCTGCAGCGTGTTGTTGAGCATGTGCCCCATGTGGAGCATGCCCGTCACGTTGGGGGGCGGGATGACGATCGTATAGGGTTCCCGTTCGTCGGGCTCCGAGTGGAAGATGCCCCGGTCGATCCAGTAGTCGTACCACTTGGACTCGATCTGCTGCGGTGCGTATTTGTCGGCGATTTGCATGGCGCGTAGATTTTACTTTGTTTTCAGGGATGCAAAGTTATTAACATTCTGTCAAAGATAAAATAAAATTCCTGAAAAAACGTTACCTTTGCAACATTATATATTGTATGATATGAGCAAAAAAAATAAGATAGAAACCTTTGAAGCAGACGACATGAACCTGGCTCCCGAACTGCTCGACGGCAAACACCACGTGATTCCCATCGTCACCGGCGGCGACGAAACCGTGGAGGAGGTCGAGGTTCCCGAGATCATACCCATCCTTACGCTGCGCTCCTCGGTGCTTTTCCCGGGGGCGATCACCCCCATCACGGTGGGCCGCGACAAGAGCATCAACCTCGTGCGCGCCGTGAATGCCGAGGGCGGCATCCTGGGGGCCGTGCTGCAGCGCGAAAGCGAGGTCGAGGACCCCGCGCCGGACGACATGTACAAGGTCGGCACCGCGGCGCGGATCATCAAGATACTGGAGATGCCCAACGGCAACCTGACGGTGATCCTGAACGGTCTGGAGAAGATCGAGATCACGGAATACATCACCACCGAGCCCTATTTCAAGGCCCGGGTGACGGCCCTGCGCGATTCGACGCCCGATCTGAAGAGCATCGAGTTCGAGGCCCTCGTGGATTCGATCCGCGACGTGGCGCTGAACATCATCAACGTCTCGCCGTCGATGCCCAAGGAGGCTGCATTCGCCATCAAGAACATCGACTCGAAACGCGGCATCATCAACTTCATCTGCTCCAACATGGAGCTCACGGACGAGGACCGTCAGTCGCTGCTGGAGGCTCCCGGCCTGCTGGCCCGCGCGCGCAAGCTGCTCGAAATACTCATCCGCGAGCAGCAGCTGGCCGAACTGAAAAATCAGATTCAGGAACGCGTCAAGCAGGAGATCGACAAGCAGCAGCGCGACTACTACCTGCAGCAGCAGATGCGCACCATCCAGGACGAACTGGGCGACGGCGCCGACGCCGACATCGAGAAGATGCGCGAGGCGGCCAAGAAGAAGAACTGGCCCGAGGAGGTCGGCGAGACCTTCGAGAAGGAGTTGCAGAAGGTCGAGCGGCTGAACCCCGCCGTGGCCGAATATTCGGTGCAGATGACCTACCTGCAGCTGCTGCTGGAACTGCCGTGGAACGACGTGACGAAGGACAACCTCGACCTGACCTGCGCCCGCGAACAGCTCGACCGCGACCATTTCGGACTGGACGAGGTGAAGGAGCGCATTCTGGAGCACCTGGCGGTCATCAAGCTCAAGGGCGACCTCAAATCGCCGATCCTCTGCCTCTACGGCCCTCCGGGCGTGGGCAAGACCTCGCTGGGCAAGTCGGTCGCCGCGGCTTTGGGCCGCAAGTTCGGCCGCATCTCGCTGGGCGGACTGCACGACGAGTCGGAGATCCGCGGACACCGCCGCACGTACATCGGCGCCATGCCGGGCCGGATCATCCAGACCATCAAACGGTGCGGATCGTCCAATCCCGTCATCATCCTCGACGAGGTGGACAAGGTGACGGTCTCGAACCACGGCGACCCGTCGAGCGCCCTGCTGGAGGTCCTCGATCCGGAGCAGAACACCACCTTCCACGACAACTACATCGACATGGAATACGACCTGTCGAAGGTGCTGTTCATCGCCACGGCCAACAACATCGCCAACATCGCCCCGGCGCTCCGCGACCGCATGGAGATGATCAACATCCCCGGCTACCTCGCGGAGGAGAAGGTGCGCATCGCCCTGGATCACCTGCTGCCCAAGCAGCGCGAGGCCCACGGCATCAAGGAGCAGGAGATGACGATGTCGGCGGAGACCGTCGAGGGGATCGTCTCGGGCTATACGCGCGAATCGGGCGTCCGCTCGCTGGACAAGAACCTGGCGAAGATCGCCCGCGCCCGCGCCAAGCAGATCGCTTTCGACGAGGCTTTCGCCCCCGAGGTTTCGGCCCGGGAGGTCGAGAAGATCCTCGGCATGCCCAAGTTCCTCCGCGAGGAGTACGAGGTGGGCGGCATGACGGGCGTCGTGACGGGCCTCGCCTGGACCGAGGTCGGCGGCGACATTCTCTACATCGAGTCGGTGCTGACGCCCGGCAAGGGCAAGGTGAGCCTCACGGGCAACCTCGGTGAGGTGATGAAGGAGTCGGCCACGATCGCCCACGAGTGGGTGATGGCCCACCACCGGGAGCTGGGTATCGACCCCGAGCTATTCGAAAAGAACGACATCAATATCCACGTGCCGGAGGGCGCGATCCCGAAGGACGGTCCCTCGGCGGGCATCACGATGGTCACCTCGATCGTCTCGACCTATACGGGACGCAAGGTGAAGGAGCGGATCGCCATGACGGGCGAGACGACCCTCCGCGGACGGGTGATGCCCGTGGGCGGCGTGAAGGAGAAGATTCTGGCCGCCAAGCGTGCCGGCATCACCGAACTGATCCTCTCGGAGGAGAACCGCAAGGACATAGCCGAGATCAAGGCCGATTATATCGCCGGGCTGACGTTCCACTACGTGAGGACCAACGACGAGGTGCTGAAACTGGCTTTGGAGTAATGAATATCGAGGAGTTCCGGACCCGGTGCCTTTCGTTCGCGGGGGCGCACGACGATTTTCCGTTCGGCAAGTCGTCGTCGGATTACGACCGGGACATCCTCGTGTTTTACGTGCTGGACAAGTGGTTCTGCTTCGTGAATGCCGTAGCGTGGGATTTCTGCAATCTGCGGTGCGATTCCGAACGGATTCCGGAACTGCGCGAGCGTTACGAGGGTATCGGCCCGGGCTGGCACATGAACAAAAAGCATTGGATCAGCGTCCGTTTCGACAGCGACGTACCCGAGAGGCTCCTGCTGGAGCTGGTCCGGCGGTCGTATGAACTGGCTGCGGCGCATCTGACGAAAAAGCAGCAGGCCGAACTGGCCGAAAAAGACAGGCAGATATGAAATTCATCGCAATCATTCCCGCGCGTTACGCTTCGACGCGCTTTCCCGGAAAACCGCTGGCGCGGCTGGGCGGCAAGCCCGTCATCGAGCGGGTTTACGAGCAGGTCGCCGGCGTGCTGGACGACGCCGTGGTGGCCACCGACGACGAGCGTATCTACGACGCCGTGCTGGCCTTCGGGGGCCGGGTCGAAATGACCTCCCCGGACCACCGAAGCGGTACCGACCGCTGCCGGGAGGCCTATGACCGGCTGGGCGTGCCGTACGACGTGGTGGTGAACGTGCAGGGCGACGAACCCTTTATCCAGCCCTCGCAGCTGGAGGCCGTGAAGCGGTGCTTCGACGATCCCGCGACCGACATCGCCACGCTCGTGAAACCTTTTACGGAGGCCGACGGACTCGCTGCACTCGAAAATCCCACCTCTCCCAAGGTGGTCCTCGACGCGCAGTCGCGGGCCCTCTATTTTTCCCGTTCGGTGATCCCCTACCTGCGGGGCGTTCCGCGCGAGGAGTGGCTCGCACGCCATACCTTTTATAAACATATCGGGCTCTACGCCTTCCGCACCGACGTGCTGCGCGCGGTGACGGACCTGCCTCAGTCGGCGCTCGAAAAGGCCGAATCGCTGGAGCAGCTGCGCTGGCTGGAGAACGGCTACAGGATCGGCGTTGGGATTTCGGAGGTCGAGACCGTCGGTATCGACACCCCCGAGGACCTGGAGAAAGCGGAACGCTTTCTCGATTCGCAATGCATAATTCACAATTCATAATTATGGGAAGTCCGATATTTATAGCGGGTCCGTGCGTGATCGAATCGGCCGAACTGCTCGATGTCGTGGCCGCACGGCTGGCGGCCATCAACCGGACGCTCGGCACCGACATCATCTTCAAAGCGTCGTTCGACAAGGCCAACCGCACGTCGATCGCGTCGTTCCGCGGCCCGGGGCTCGAAAAGGGGCTGCAGATGCTTGCCGACGTGCGGGCGAAATGGGGGCTGAAACTCCTCACGGACATCCATGAGGCGTGGCAGGCCGCGCCCGTGGGCGAGGTGGTCGACGTCATCCAGATTCCGGCGTTCCTTTGCCGCCAGACCGATCTGGTGGTCGCCGCGGCCGGGACCGGCAGGACGGTGAACATCAAGAAGGCCCAGTTCCTCTCGGGTCCCGACATGCAATACCCATATGAAAAGGCCCGCGAGGCCGGGGCTGCCGACATCTGGCTGACCGAGCGCGGCAATTCGTTCGGTTACAACAACCTCGTGGTCGATTTCCGCAATATCCCCGACATGCTGAAAATCGCCCCCACGGTCGTCATGGACTGCACCCACTCAGTACAGCGTCCCGGCGCGGCGGGCGGCAAGACGGGCGGCAACCGGGAGTTCGTGCCCGCTATGGCCCTTGCGGCCAAGGCATTCGGGGCCAACGGCTTCTTCTTCGAGGTGCACCCCGATCCCGACAAGGGGCTGAGCGACGCCGCGAACATGCTGCGGCTCGACGATTTGGAAGCGTTAATTAAATCCCTGCTGTAATGACCGATACGACAAAGGCGCAGATTCTCGCGGTGGCCCGCAAGGCGGTCCATACGGAGATGCTGACGCTCAAACATCTGGAAGAGACTTTGGGCGACGAGTTCGCCGCGGCCGTGGAGCTGATCCTCGAAAGCCGCGGCAAGTGTATCATCACGGGCATGGGCAAGTCGGGCCTCGTGGGGCGCAAGATCGCCGCGACGCTCGCTTCGACCGGCACCCCGAGCTTTTTCCTCCACCCCGGGGAGGCTTTCCACGGCGACCTGGGCATGATCTCGAAAGAGGACATCGTGGTGGCGCTCTCCTATTCGGGCGAGACGGACGAGATTCTGAAGATCGTTCCCTTCATCCACTCCAACGGCAACCGGATCGTTTCGATGACCGGCAACCCCGAATCGGCGCTGGCCCGGAATTCCGACGTGCATCTGGACGTTGGGGTCCGCGAGGAGGCCTGCATCCTGCATCTCGCGCCCACTTCGTCGACCACGGCGCAGATCGCCATGGGCGATGCGCTGGCCGTGTCGCTGATGCAGATGCGGGGATTCACGAGCGTCGATTTCGCGCGTCTGCATCCGGGCGGAAGCCTCGGGCGGCGTCTGCTGATGACCGTGGGCAACGTCATGCGCGACCACGACCTGCCGGTGGTGGCTCCCGACTGTCCGGCGGCGGAGATGATCCATGCCATTTCGAAAGGCGGGCTGGGGCTGATCGTGATCTGCGACGGCGACCGCATCGAGGGCATCGTCACCGACGGCGACGTGCGCCGCGCGATGGAGCGCCTGCGCGGGGAGTTTTTCAACATCCGGGCCGCGGACATCGCCACGCGCAACCCCAAGACCATCGCGCCGGAGGAGAAGCTGATCGAGGCCGAGAAGATGATGACCCGCAACAAGGTCACCTCGCTGCTCGTGACGGATGCCGCCGGAAAGCTCTCGGGCGTGATCCAGATTTACGACATCAAACTGTAACCCGCCCGCCTAAGAGGCGGGTTTTATGGGCGTCTCGCGGGCTCCGCGCTATCCATCCGGCTCTACGCCCGGATAAAGAGGCCGGCTTTATGCTAAGAGGCGGGTTTTAGGGGGCGGCGGAAAGTCAGGGCTCCAGCTCAAGCCGGGTCATTGCGAGGCGTCGAAGACGCCGTGGCAATCCGATCGATGATCGTAACGTTACAATCCCGGTGCGGATTGCCGCGTCGGGCTTTCACCCTCCTCGCAATGACGCATGCGTTTCGGCGGGGCTCAATATAGCAACGTATTTATTTCTTTTTATGTTCATCATTCTGCTCACCTATAAGAAACCGCTTGCCGAAGTGGAGCGGCACCTCGCGGCGCATCGCGAATACCTCGACCGGCACTATGCTGCGGGAACTTTCCTCTGCTCGGGGCCGCGGAATCCCCGCACGGGAGGCGTCATTCTCTGCCGTGCCGCGGACCGTGCGGCCGTCGAGGCTCTGACGTGCGACGATCCGTTCCGCATCCACGGCGTCGCCGACTACGAGGTCGTCGAGTTTTCTCCTACGAAACACCTGCCCGGATTCGAGGCGTTTCTGTAAAACAAGGGGCTGTCTAACAAGTCCCCGAAATTGAAAATCACCCCTGCCGGAGCGGGGGTGAAATCGTAAAAATCGGACTTGTTGGACAGCCTCTTTTCATTTCCGGATGTAATGCGGCATCTCGGGCGGTATCTCCATCGAGATCTCCACCAGCCCGCGGACCTCGCCGCGCTCTTTCCAGGCCGTCTGGTAGATCATCTTGCGTGTGTCCTGCTTCTCGATCGTGTAGGCGTTCGTGCCTCCCGTGGCGAGCATCCGGCGGATCATCTCGCGCGAACGTTCGTTGTGGCAGTCGAAGAGGTTCCGGCCGATGAGGTCGCCGTGTTTGGCGAACGTGGTCCGCGCCTTCTCGTTCATGTAGAGGATCGTGCCCTCGGTGTCGCACACCGTGACGGCGCAGCCGGCCTCTTCGGCCCAGGGGAAGGGGTTTTCCATGACTATTGCTGTATTTTCACCAGCTGCTCGCGGTAGGCGTTCAGGATGCGCGACTTGGAGATGAATCCGAGGTAGCGCCCCTGCTTGTCCACGACGGGCAGCATCCACGTATGCTTGTCCTCGAATTTCTCCATGACGCTCAGGATCGTTTCGTGCTCGATGATCCGGTCCGGAGGCGGGATCATGTAGTCCGAGATCGGGCGGCCGTACCGCTCGTGCTTGAACATGTCTTCGCGCAGGTCGTCGAGCTGGACCACGCCGATCAGCCGTCCGAAGTTGTCGATCACGGGGAAGATGTTGCGGCGCGCCGTCGAGATGATGTGCACGATGTCCCCGAGGGTCATGTTCTCCCGGATGCGCAGGAAATCGGTCTCCATCAGCTCCTCCAGTTTCAGGAAGACGAACACCGACTGGTCCTTGTCGTGTGTCAGCAGCTCGCCGTTCAGGCGCAGCTGCTTGGTGTAGATCGAGTCGGGGTCGAGGTAGTAGCCCACGGCGAACGAGATGCAGGCCGTGATCATCAGCGGGATGAAGAGCCCGTAGCCGTTCGAGAGTTCGGCGATGAGGAAGATCGACGTGAGCGGGGCCTTCATCACCCCCGACATGACGCCCGCCATGCCCACCAGCGTGAACGAGACGATCGACACCTCCCAGCCGAACAGCGTGTTGCAGACGAGCGCCAGCGAAGCGCCCGTGAACGCCCCGACGAACAGCGACGGGGCGAACGTTCCGCCCACGCCGCCCGCGGCGTTGGTCGAGGCCATGGCGATGACCTTGAAGAACATCGTGGCGATGACGAAGAGGATGATGACCCAGTCGATGTCGCGGAACCGGTAGAAGAGCGAGTTGTTGAACAGCTCCTGCGCGTTGCCGTGCATGAGCGAGGTGAATCCCTCGTAACCCTCGCCGTATAGCGGCGGGAAGATGAAGATCAGGACGCCGAGGATCACGCCGCCCCAGAGCCACTTCTTGTACTGTTTGTCGATGCCCTTGAAGAAATTCCCGACGCGGGAGTTCATCGAGGTGAAATACCACGACATCAGTCCGCTCAGTCCGCCCAGCAGGATGAAGAGCGGTATCTGCCACAGCTCGAAAGCGTCCTCGGGGGCCAGCGTCACGGCGAGGATCGGATCGAAGCCGCGCAGCATGAAGGCCATCGTCGTGGCGGTGATCGAGGCGATCAGCAGCGGGATGACCGAGCCGGCGGTGATGTCGAGCATCAGGATCTCCAGCACGAAGACCACGCCCGTGATCGGAGCCTTGAAGATCGCCGCCAGGGCGGCTCCGGCGCCGCAGCACAGCAGCAGCGTCGTGTGTTTGTAGTTGAGGCGCGCCATCCGTCCGATGTTGGACCCGATGGCGGCTCCCGTCAGCACGATCGGTGCCTCGGGACCGACCGAACCGCCGAATCCGATGGTCGTGGCGCCGCCCACGACCGAGGTCCAGCAGTTGTGGCCGGCGATGCGCGAGTTGCGGCGCGACATGGCGTAGAGCACGCGCGTCACGCCCTCGGAGATGTTGTCGCGGACGATGTATTTGACGAACAGCGTCGCCAGGATGATGCCCACGGCGGGGTAGATCAGCAGCAGAAAATGGGCGCTGTCCACCGGGAACCAGCTGATGAGCCCCTGCTTGATGAAGTGGAGCAGGATTTCGAACAGATAGGTTCCGAATCCCGCGAGCACACCGACCACCACGGCCAGAAGCATCATGATCTGGCTGTTCGACAGCCTCCGGGTCAGCCGGAGGCTTTGACCTGCGAATGGACTTGTCTGATCTCCTCCTGCAAACGCTCCAGAAACCGGGCGGCATGGGCGCCGTCCATCTGGGTGTGGTGGAACTGGAATGATACCACCAGGGTTGTCTTGAACCAGCCTTTCCTAT
>CATKXN010000006.1 GCA_949840605.1 uncultured Alistipes sp. | reverse complement strand
CGCGGCGGGCCGTCCCCAGTTTTCGGTCGAGAACGCATAGAGCGTCAGGTACTTCACGCCCCAGCGGGCGGCGGCGCGCAGCGAAGCCCGCACGGGTTCCACACCCGCGGCATGGCCCTCGTAACGCTCCTTGCCGTGCAGCCCGGCCCAGCGGCCGTTGCCGTCCATGATGATAGCGACGTGTCGCGGTATGCGTTTCTGCTCGCTCATAGTAGGGCACAAATATAGGGAAAATTCTATTAATTAAGGAAAAAACGAGTAAAGATTAACTGCGGATGTCTATTCCCCACATCATCTTATTCCGTAACGTGTCGTAAAATGATATATTGTGCGGCACGGCCAAAAAAATCTGCTGCTCGGCCCGCCTGACGGTGAAGCGTGCGCCGTGCGAAATCCGGTAGGTGCGGTCGTCCAGCGTGACGAACGCGTCCGAACGGCGGGCGTTTACGCGCAGCGTGATGACGCCCGTGTCGGGGATCACCACCGGGCGCATCGTGAGGTTGTGCGGGGCGAGGGGCGAGATGACGAGGCACCGGCACGTCGGGGCCACGACGGGGCCCCCGGCGCTGAGCGAATAGGCGGTCGATCCCGTGGGGGTCGAGACGATCACCCCGTCGCCGTGGTAGGTGGCGACCATCTGGTCGTCGACGTAGGTTTCGACCGAGATCATCCCCGCGCCGTGACGCTGCACGGTGAATTCGTTGAGTGCCAGCGTCGAGTCGGGCTGCTCGCCGAAATCGCCCTCGATGCGCAGCAGCGAGCGGGGCTCGGTGGTGATCTTCCCCGCCGCGATGTCGCTGAATATCAGCTCCAGCCCTGCGCTCGGGGCGCTGGTCAGAAAGCCCAGATGCCCGGCGTTGATGCCCATCACGGGAATCGGGGCGCCGCAGAGGCGGTGCACACCTTCGAGCAGCGTTCCGTCGCCTCCGTAGCAGACCATGACGGTTTCGGCAGGCTGTTTGCCGATGTGCCGGCCGTAGAGCTTCTCCGGAGGAAGCACGATTCCGGCGGTTTGCCGCACGACGGGGGCAAACTCCTCGTTGACTGCGTAATCGAATCCGGACAGTTCGATCGCATCGAACAGCTGGCGAATTTCTTCGGGAGTGTGGGCGATCTGCGCGCGGGAAAAAAGTATGATTTTCATCGGCGGAGTTTCGAAAAAATGAAGTAACTTTACCACGCCGATCCGACATCCGGGACGCAGGCGTCTGCGGACCGGCGCGGTGGCGCGGCATATCGTCGCAAATATAGCGAAAGGTGAGCGCAAAACCAAACTTGTTCGGATTTTGACGGACCGAATCCTGTATTTCTTAAATATGGTGAGTTTTATGACGAAGCTGAGTGTTAACATCAATAAGATCGCCGTGGTGCGCAATTCGCGCGGAGGCAATCTTCCCGACGTGGTCCGCGCGGCCACGGACATCGAACGTTTCGGAGCCGACGGCATCACGGTGCACCCGCGCCCCGATGCGCGTCACATCCGCTACGACGACGTGCGCGCCCTGAAACGGGTGCTCACGACGGAGCTCAACGTCGAGGGCAATCCCATTCCGAGCTTCATCGACCTGGTGTCGGAGGTGGTTCCGGCGCAGGTGACCCTCGTGCCCGACGCCCACGACGCCGTCACGTCGAACGCCGGCTGGGACACCGTGGCTCACCGTGCGTTCCTGACCGACGTGACGCGGCATTTCCACGAAAAAGGCATCCGGGTCTCGATCTTCGTGGACCCCTCCCCGGAGATGGTCGCCGGGGCGAAGGCCTGCGGCGCCGACCGGGTGGAGCTTTACACCGAAGCCTACGCCCGGGAATATCCCGACGGTCCGGAGCGGGCCGCGGCTCCCTATGTGGCCGCCGCCGAGGAGGCCCGCCGGCAGGGGCTGGGGCTGAACGCCGGACACGACCTTTCGCTGGAGAACCTGCACGGGTTCGTCAGCCGAATTCCCTGGACCGACGAGGTGTCGATCGGCCACGCGCTGATCTGCGACGCGCTCTGCTACGGACTGGAAAACACCGTGCAGCTTTACCGCCGCGAACTTAAATTGTGATGACCATGAAACGTATCCTGATCCTTTTCACAGCCCTCCTCGCCGCGGGCCCGCTGTTCGCCCAGAGCGAATACAACCTTCGCAGGCGGACGTTGTTCGAGGTGCTTCCGGTGCTTTCGAGCGACATCGTCTTTCTGGGCAATTCGATCACCGACGGCTGCGAGTGGGCCGAACTGTTCAACAACCGCCATATCAAGAACCGCGGCATCAGCGGCGACCGTTCGGGGTGGCTGCTCGAACGGCTCGACCCGATCATCGAGGGGCATCCCAAAAAACTGTTCCTGATGATCGGCATCAACGACCTGATCTCCGGCGCCTCGCCCGACGAGGTGCTGGCCAACATCGGGCGGCTGATCGACCGTTTCCAGGCCGAGTCGCGCTGGACCAAGATCTACGTCCAGAGCATCCTGCCCGTCAACGGCGTGGATCTCCCGAAATACGAGCGACGCAAGGCCTATGCCCCGCTGATCGTGCCGACGAACAAGCGGCTCGAGGCGCTGTGCGACGAAAAGGGCGTCACCTACCTCGACGTCTGGGGAGCCCTGGCCGACGAAAACGGCAATCTGGACAAGCGTTACACGCTCGACGGGCTGCATCTCAAGGGCGAGGGCTACCTGGTGTGGCGCGACGTCATCAAACCTCACGTAAAATAGCAGGGTGCCGCTTACTAATCCGATATTCCGGCGGATTTCGCGCCTTGCCGACGAGCAGGGCGTGAGGGCTTTCGTCGTCGGAGGCTACGTGCGCGACCACTACTTGCGCCGCCCCTCGACCGACATCGACGTGGTGGTCGTGGGCAGCGGTATCGCGCTGGCCGAGGCGCTGGGGCGCGAACTGAAGGCCAAGGTTTCGGTCTTCAAGACGTTCGGTACGGCGATGGTCCGCGCCGGGGGCGTCGAGGTGGAGTTCGTGGGAGCCCGCAAGGAGTCCTATACGCGCGATTCGCGCAAACCCGAGGTCGAGCCCGGGACGCTCGAGGACGACCAGCGACGGCGCGACTTCACGATCAACGCCATGGCGTGGTCGCTCAACGACGCCACGTTCGGCGAACTGGTCGACCCCTTCGACGGGATGTCCGACCTGGAGGACTGCATCGTCCGCACGCCGTGCGATCCCGACATCACCTTCTCCGACGATCCCCTGCGCATGATGCGCGCCGTGCGGTTCGCCGCGCAGCTGGGCTTCACGATCGAGGAGGAGACTTTCGAGGCCATCCGCCGCAATGCGCAGCGCATACGGATCGTTTCGCGCGAACGCATCGCCACGGAACTCGACAAGATCGTCCTTTCGCCCGTCCCCTCGATGGGCTTCGAACTGCTGGAGCTCACGGGGCTGCTGGAACTGATCTTCCCCGAACTCCACAACCTCAAGGGGGTGGAGAAGCGCGGCAAACACGCCCACAAGGACAATTTTATCCATACGCTCAAGGTGCTGGACAACGTTGCGCGCCGTTCGGACGACCTGTGGCTGCGCTGGGCGGCGCTGCTGCACGACATTGGCAAGCCGCAGACCAAGGCCTACGATCCGAAGGTCGGCTGGACGTTCCACGGTCACGAGGTCGTGGGTTCGAAGATGGTGCCCGGGATTTTCCGGCAGTTGAAACTGCCTCTGAACGAGCACATGAAGTTCGTGCGGAAGCTCGTGTTCCTCCACCTGCGGCCCATCATCCTCTCCGAAGACCTGGTGACGGATTCCGCCGTGCGGCGGCTGCTGTTCGAGGCGGGGGACGACGTGGAGTCGCTGATGATCCTGTGCGAAGCGGACATCACCTCGGGCATCGACGCCAAGGTGAAACGCTATCTGGCGAATTTCGAACTGGTGCGCCGCAAGATGAAGGACCTCGAAGAGCGGGACCGCATCCGCAACTTCCAGCCTCCGGTCACGGGCGAGCTGATCATGGAGACCTATGGCATCGGCCCGTGCCGCGTCATCGGCGACATCAAGGAGGTCATCAAGAACGCCATTATCGACGGCGAGATCCCCAACGAATACGATGCGGCCTACGCCCTGATGGAACGGCTGGCGGCAGAACGCGGGCTGACAAAGGTGAAACAGTGACTGACGCACAAAACCGTGCTGAATCCGGTATGCACTGCCCCATTAAACCCCGCCTCTTAGGCGGGCTGCCTCTCAGGCGGGCGCTCCTAAACCTCGTCCTTCAGGCGGGCGGCGTCCAATTGGGCCCGCGATTTCGACTTGGTCACCAGCCACACCCCGACGAAGACGCACAGCGCGGCCCCGGCTTTGGTGAAGCCGAAGGTGTCGAGCCCGATGGCCACGGTGAAGAGCACCGCCACGACGGGCTGCACGTAGTTGTACATCGACACGACCGTCGGCCGCAGCCGGTGCTGCGCCACGGGAACCATCAGGTAGGAGAAGAACGTCGCGCCGACGACCACGTAGGCGACTCCGCCCCAGATGCGCGGCGACACGGCGGCGTAGTCCACCTCCGTCAGCGGGCGCCAGTAGATCGCCAGGGCCGCGACGGCCGCGAAGAGGAACATCCATTTCATCGTCGTCACGGGCGAGTAGCGGACGATCACGTTGCGGAAGGCCGTGAGATAGGTGGCGTAGCTGACGGCGCTGACGATGCAGAGCACGTCGCCCTGGACGCTCGACGTGTGGCCCGTGCCGTGCTGGCTGGCGAGAATGAGGATCAGCGCCCCGGCGCATCCGAGGAATACGCCCCCGGCCTTGAGCCATGTGATCGGTTCGCGGAGGAACAGCGTGGCCAGCACCATCGTCAGCACGGGGACGATGGTGGCGATGATCGAGGTGTCGATGGGCGAGGTGAGGGACAGTCCCCAGAGGAAGAGCATCTGGTTGAGCTGGATGCCGAACACCGAGGCGAAGAACAGCAGCACGATGTCACGCCGGGCGACCCGCTCGCGGGGGAGGAAGAGCGACAAGGCCCAGAACAGCAACGCGGCGCCCACCATGCGGTAGACGCTCAGTGCGAAGGGGCTGATTCCCCCGGGATTGGCTTCGGACCGGAGCACGCTCTTGCCGATCGGGGCGTTGAGGCCCCAGACGATGTTCGCGGCCCAGAGGGCCGCATGTCCTTTCAGTTTTCCTTTGTCCATATTCATTGTGCCCACGCATATCAGGCTCCGACCCGCAATTCCTATTATCGCCCCTCCCTCCTGAAACCGGTGTCTTACGTCGGCGGCTCTTAGCCAGGCCCACCTAAGAGGTGGGGCTTATAATGGTTTAAAGCGCTTGTCAGGCTCCGATCCGCAATTCCTGCCATCGCCCCCTAAAACCCGGCTCTTAGCCGGGTGGTGCGATAATTGCCTTGTGTTCCTATTGTGAGTAAAACGCGCTATAATCTCGATCTGATCTTCGCCAACGTCTTTTTCGGGGCGAATTTCTCGTTTTACGTTTCGCTCACGCGCAACTACCTCGACTTCCAGCAGATCTTCATGCTTCAGGTGCTCTCGGCGGCGGTCTTCTTCATTCCTTTCGCGCTCTTCTCGAAGCAGTCGTTCCGCATCACGTGGCGCGACGCGGGCAACATCCTGATCGTCACCCTGCTGATCGTCTACGGCTGGATGTACATGCTGCTGTGGGGATCGTCCTACACCACGCCGATCGACGCCTCGATCATCGCCACGCTGGGACCCGCCGTCACGCTCATCACGGACCACCTGATGCACCCGCGCAAATACATCCGCACACGTGTCGTCGGTGTCGTCTGTGCGCTCGCCGGGGCTGCGATCCTGCTTTTCAGCGACGGATTCTCGCTCGCCCGCGGCAGCCGCGCGCAGGGCAACCTGTTCGTTCTCGCCGCCGTGGTGGCCATTGCCGTCAATACGGTGATCATCAAACCGCAGCTCGAAAAACTGGGAACGCTGGTCGTGATGGGGTGGTATTACATCATCGGACTGGCCGTCACGGCGCCCTTCTTCTGGAAATACATCGCCCATGTGCCTTTTCTGCGCCTGCCGCTCTATGCGCAGGCCGAACTGGCCTATATCCTGATCCTGGGCACCGTACTGCCGATGTACCTGCTCTACCGCGGCACCGAGAAACTGACCTCCGTGCACACGGCCCTTTACCGCTACATCCAGCCCTTCATCGCCGGTATCCTGGCCGTCACGCGCGGACAGGCGCGCTTCGACGCGGCGAACATGACGGCGCTGGCCTTTATCTTCGCGGGCGTCGTGCTGGTTGTCGTCGGCTATAAGTACCATGTCCGCCACGGAGAGGTGCAGCTGCGGTCCGACGGGCGGCTGCCGCACTAATCCGCGAGGAGCCGCCGTCGCCAGTCGTCGGGCACGGGTTCGCTTCGCTGGCGGGCGAAGTCGAAGACGACCATCACCGATCGGCTTTCGCTGCGGACTTCTTCGCCGACCAACAGCTGCTGGAAGAGCGTCAGGCTCTTCGTACCGACCCGTTCGCAGGTGGTCGTGACGCGCACCGGGTCGTGCATCCGCACCTGCCCCTTGTAGGAGGTCTCGGTCGAGACGGTGAGGATGCGCAGATCGCCCAGCAGCACTTCGGCGCCCAGTATTTTTTCGTAATACTCCATTTTGCCCACGTCGAAATACATCTGCTGCGAGACGTTGTTCACGTGCTGGAACGGGTCGATGTCCGAGAACCGTTTCTGAATGGGGGTTTCGAGTGTGCGGGCCATCTTATTCGCGGATGATCTTCACCTCGCCGCCCTCGCCGAAGGCGATGATCGACGAAGCCTTGCGGGTGGGTTTGCCTTCGAAACGGGGGTTGACGACGAAATCCACGCCGTCGACGATCTCCCGCGCCACGTCCTGCAGCCCCACGGGCGTCGCTTCGCCCGAGATGTTGGCCGAGGTCGAGACGATCGGGCGTCCGAGGCCGCGGAGCATCCGGCGGCAGAATTCGTGGTCGGGGATGCGCACGCCGAGCGTCCCTTCGTCGGGGATGAGGTTTTCGGCGACCCCCGCGGCCCCCGGCAGGATGGCCGTCAGGGGGCTCGTCGCCAGCTCCATCACCTCGAAGGCGATCCCGGGAGCCTTGTTGACGTAGCGCACGGTCATGTCGGCCGAGGCGCACAGCACCAGCATCGACTTCTTGTTCTCGCTGCGTTTGAGCTTGTAGATGCGTTCCACGGCGGCGGCGGATGTGGCGTCGCAGCCCAGTCCCCAGACCGTATCGGTGGGGTAGAGGATGATTCCGCCCGCCCGCATCACGCGCACGGCCTCGTCGACCTCCTTCTGCATGTCGGTTGCCTGTTGCATGGCTATTTGACGGGCAGGATTTCGATCCAGTAGTCGTCCGGATCGTTGATGAAGTAGAGTCCCATGGACTGGTTCTCGAAACAGACGCATCCCATCGCGCGGTGGTATTCGCGGACGGCGTCGTAGTCGCCCGCGACGCGCATGCAGAGGTGGCTTTCGTTCTCGCCCAGTTCGTAGGGCGTTGCGGCGTGGTCGCGGAGCCACGTCAGTTCGAGGCGGAACGGGGTCTGCCCGTCGCCGAGATACACCAGCACGAACGATCCGTCGGAGGCCTCCTTGCGGCCGACCTCTTTCAGCCCGAGCGCTTTGTCGTAGAAGTCGAGGCTGCGTGCGAGGTCCGTGACGTTGATATTGAAATGGTCGAAACGGCTTTTGATTTCCATGTCCTATTATATGTATTGTACGGCGCAAAATTACACAAAGATTGTGAAAATCCGTCCTTTCCGCCGATATTTCTTTGCCCGCGGGGTTGGATGCTGCGATTTTTTATTTACTTTTGTCTCATTCAATACTTAAACGATTAAGCTATATGAAAAGACACTGTTTTGTGCTCGCTGCCGTGTTTGCGCTTCTGGCTGGCTGTTCCTCCGACAAAGGCGGTTTGCCCGAAGAAGGGATCGAAGGGACGTTCCAACTGCACAGTTTTCTCCAGGACGGGATGGTGATTCAGCAGAACCGGCCGTTCCGCCTGTGGGGCAAGGCGTCCGCCGCCCGGGTGAAGATTTCCGCGAAAGCGAGCTGGGCTCCGCAGGAGTACGCCTGTCTGGCCGATGCGGACGGGACGTGGGTGCTGGAAATCCCGGTGCCCGAGGCGCCTGCGGACAACGCCCCGCAGTCGGTCGTGGTCTCCACGCCGCTCCGGAAAGCGGCCCTGCGCGATCTGCTGATCGGCGAGGTGTGGGTGCTCGGCGGGCAGTCGAACATGGCGTTCGCCCTGGGGCAGGCGCTCGACGCCCCCGCCGAAATCGGCGCCGCGGACTACCCGAGCATCCGCTTTTTCAACGTACAGCCGTCGAATACGGCCGCCCCGATCTTCGACTGGCGCGGGGAGATGCCCGCACCCTACGGCAAATGGTACTCCACGAGCCCTGCGACGGCCGGCGCCCAGAGCGCCGTGGGCTACTACTTCGGGCGGATGCTCCACAAGGAGCTGGGCGTGCCCGTCGGACTGGTCAACACCTCCAACGGCGGCGCCACGGCGCAGACCTATACGCCGATCGAGGCCCTCGAGGGCGACCGCCGGCTGAAGGAGAATTTCGTCGATCCGTACAAGGCCGATCCCGATATGAACGTGCTGGTGCGTCCCGCCGAACTCTACAACAGCATGGTCCACCCGCTGCTGCCGCTGTCGGCCCGCGGCGTGGTGTGGTATCAGGGCGAAGGCAACTGGGGCAACTATCCGATCTATCCCCTGTTGATGAAGACGCTCATCAACGGATGGCGGCGCAATTTCGCCAACCGTGACATGCCGTTCTATTACGTGCAGATCGCTCCGTGGGGTTTCGGTCAGAACACCGCTTCGAAAGAGTGGTTCTACACCCAGGGCGAGGCCATCGGTTATGCCTATATGCGCGAGGCGCAGGCGCTGACCCGCGAACAGGTCTCCCACTCGGGGATGGCCGTGACGATGGACGTGGGCGATCCCGACGACATCCATCCCACGAACAAGCGCCCCGTGGGCGAACGCCTGGCGCGTCTGGCGCTCAACGGGACCTACGGCCGCAGCGACATGGCGTGTCTCGGGCCGCGCTACAACAGCCTGAAGGTCGAGAACGGCGTGGTGAAACTCCGTTTCGACCATGCCGACGGGCTGAGGACCAACGACGGGCAGGCCCCGAAGCATTTCTACGTGGCCGCCACCGCCGGACGGACACACCGGTTCTATCCCGCCGCGGCCGAGATCCACGGTTCGGAGGTGTGGCTCACCTGCCCCGAGGTGGTGACGGCTTCGACCGCGTCCGCCGGCGTGGCGGTGCGCTACGCCTTTCTGCTTTATCCGGCGACCAACCTCGAAAACGGCGCGGGGCTTCCTGCCGAGCCTTTCCGCACCGACTCCTGGTCTGCGGATATCGCCTATGTCTATTAGCGGGTCCGGGACGAATATTTTTGAATGAGATTACCGTTTTTTTTCGGCGAATTTTATACCTTTGCACCACGAAAGAAAAAAACTGAAAAAACGATAATCGTATGGGAAGAGCCTTTGAGTATCGCAAAGCGCGAAAAATGAAACGCTGGGGCCATATGGCCCGCACCTTCACCAAGTTGGGCAAGGAGATCGAGATCGCCGTCAAGGCCGGGGGCTCCGATCCGTCGGGCAATACCCGCCTGCGCATTCTGATCCAGAACGCCAAGGCCGAGAACATGCCCAAGGAGAACATCGAGCGCGCCATCAAACGTGCCACCGAGAAGGACGCCGCCGATTACAAGGAGGTGATCTACGAAGGATACGGCCCCCACGGCATTGCGTTCCTGGTCGAGACCGCCACGGACAATACCAACCGCACGGTGGCCAACGTGCGCATGTATTTCAACAAGTGCGGCGGTACGCTGGGCAACAGCGGTTCGGTCGGCTTCCTGTTCGACCACAAGTGCGTGTTCAAGTTCCGCGCCGCCGAGGGTGTCGATCCCGAGGAACTGGAGCTGGAGATGATCGACCTGGGTGTCGACGAGTTCTATCCCGAGGAAGACGGCATCACGGTCTACGCTCCCTATGAGTCATTCGGCGCCATCCAGAAGTGGCTCGACGACAAGGGTTTCGAGATCGTTTCCGGAGAGTCGGTGCGCATTCCGGCCGACGTGAAGGAACTCGACGCCGAGGGGCGCGAATCGGTCGAGAAGCTGGTCGAGAAGCTCGAGGAGGACGACGATGTGGTGAACGTTTACCACACCATGAAGGAGGCCGACGAAGAGGCATAGGGCTATAACTAACCTAACCGTTGTTTTAGAGATTCTGGGAGTTGGGGCATTGCTCCGCTGCAGCTGCAAACGTATGCCGCGACATCGACAGCAAGGCAATGTGCTTCGCGAAGGCCCATGCCGGAGAGCCACGCTCCAATGAAGGTGGCAGTAAAGGAGTCTCCGGCGCCCACTGTGTCCCGCACCTCGACTTTTGGAGTTGGAAGCCACGATGCGTCGTCGACTGTGACGGCATAGCTGCCCGTAGCACCGCACGTGACAATCACTGTCTTGAGATTAAATTCGGAAATCAAGCGACGTGCTCCTGCCACAAGATCATTAATCGGAAGTCCGAACATTTCTGACAGGACAATGTACTCGTCATCGTTGATCTTAAGAATGTTGCATAGCCGCATCGACTCCTTGATGATCTCGTAGGAGTAGAAATGCTGGCGCAGGTTGATGTCGTAAATCTTCAGCACATCATCATTTTGCGGCATCAACTCGAGAAACGAGCGTATCGCGCGTCGTGAAATCTCGTTACGTTGAGCCAATGTTCCAAAACAGAAAGCCGCCGTATCGTGTGCTATCCCGATAAGGGATTTGTCGGCAGGGATATTATCCCACGCTACGCCCTCGCAAATTTCGTATGACGGCACACCCGCAGTATCCAATGTCACATTGACTGTTCCGGTCGGGAAGTCGACCTTGAAGATACGGTGCTCCATATTGCGCGAGCATAGAACCGACAATATTTCATCTCCCAAAGCGTCGTGTCCCACGGCACTGACAGCCAAAGCGTTCAATCCTAATTGCGAGACATGATATGTAAAGTTTACAGGTGCACCTCCAAGTTGTTTCCCCTCGGGGAGTATATCCCAGAGGATTTCACCCATTCCGACAATCAGATTTCGTTCCATGACATTCAAACTACTGTTTTATACTCTGCTCAATCTCGTCACGTGTAGGCGCTCCACCGGTAGATGTTGCGCTGAAGAGGTTAAAACGTGCCGATGCAGCTGCAAATTTAAGTGATTTTTCAAGATCATAACCTTCGTGACAGGCATATAGCATTCCTGCGCAAAAAGCATCTACTGCGCCCACCGATGAAATAATCTGATGCGCGGGGCAGGGGTTGGATGATGACGCCAAGCAGATGCTCCAGACTCAGACAATTGAACGCCCCCACTGCATAATGTTCGCGACGGGCCTTCTTCAGAATCGTTTTCAGCGAAACCAGCATAGATCGCAGTGCTAAAGGTCAATAAGGACTTTCATGCAGTTGTCGCGCTGTGCATCTATAAAACGATAGGCATCGGCATACTGCTCCAGGGGAAAGTGGTTGGTAATAAGCGGCTTGAGTTTGATATCTCCGCGACCGACAGCTGCAATGGCCTCCAAATAGTCCTCGTGACGGTACATCATCGAGCCTATGAGATATAGTTCGTGCTCACCCAGGTGTTCCATATTGACGGCCGGGTCTTTGGCATGAACACCCACGATGATCACATCCGAGCCCTTCTCAATAGTGGCCATCAACGACTGGATTGAAGATTCGACACCTGCACATTCGAAACCAACCTGGTAGCCTTCGTCGCCAAACAACTCCTTGAGCGAGTCTGTCAATGACTTTTTCGAGATGTTGAGCGGGGTATCAATTCCGCATTCGCGGGCAATATTCAGACGATATTCACTCATGTCGGTGATAACCACCTTTTTGGCTCCGCGAACACGAGCGAACTGTGCAACGAGGTTACCGATAGTGCCGGCACCTGAAACCACAACGTTCAGTCCCTTGAGCGATCGCGGACGCGCTGTGGCGTGAGCGGCCACAGCCACAGGTTCGATCATCGCACCTTGGTCGAGATCGAGATCATCGGGGAGAACGGCAATACGATCTTCTGTGACGATATAGAGATCCTGTGCTGAACCCGGGGCGTGAAAACCCTGAACGCGCAGGTTCTGACATACGTTGTATTGACCACGGCGACAGGGAGTACACTCGCCGCAGATTAGTTGCGGACGCGCCGTAGCCTTCATGCCCGGGCATACTTTCTTAACGTCACTACCCACGGCGACAACCTCGCCCGAGTATTCGTGTCCCTGCACCACGGGATAGATGGCTGAGGGATGCTGGCCGTGCCATGTGTGGATATCCGATCCGCAAACGCCTATTCGGTGAATGCGCAAAAGTATTTCGTCAGCAGCAAGTGCCTTGACATCGGGTTCCGGAACCTCCTGAAGTGTGATCGAGTGTGGCTCGGTCATTAATGCTTGTCTCATTTTATAGTTTATTTAGGATTTTATAAATTCAGGCTTGGGCAGCTACTTTGCGGTTACCCAGACAGCAAACACCAAAGCTGACAGCCCCGCCGAATACCGTCCACCAGGGCCATGCGAGTTTGAGCGCTCGACCAAATACAACCTCTGTCCAAGAGGCGAAAATCGTGGGCTGGAAAACCAGCACAACGAGTGCTCCGACAACGAGCGCTGCGATTACGCTCGTAACATTTCCGCGGCGTGTAAGTACAGCACATAAGAATACACCCAGCATACCGGCGTATGAAAAACTCATGATACCCAGGGCGAAGTCGACGAGATTCTGACCTCCCGACTCCTGCATCACAGCCGCCACGATAGCAAAGAGCGTAAGCGCTATACCCATACCGAGAACCATGATTCGCGATTCGCGCATCTGCTCTTTTGCGGTCAGTTCACGCGTTACGAAATGTTTTTTCAGCGGTTCGTAGATGTCGGCTACAAAGCTGCTGGTCATTGAGTTTATAGCCGAGTTGAAACTCGACAGTGCCGCGGCCAGTAGACCGACAATCATCAGTCCGCGCAGACCCACAAGCATATTGGGGCTGCATATATACTGCGGAAAGACATCGCGGCTGTCGCGAGCTATGGACTGGACAACCTCCGGAGCCATGATGTGCGGATAGGCCACATATAGGAGCAGACCCACAACCATGAAGATAATGACAACGGGAAGCGAGATAAGCTGCGACCAGATGAGCGACACACTCGCCTTGTGCACAGACTGACACGTCAACTGGCGTTGCACAAACTCGTGGTCGGTCGAGAACTGCGCGAACTTAAATATCGTACAGGCCACCAGAGCACCTATAAGGTTGTAGGGCTCGGCGAGTGACCTGCTCGAGTCAATGATTTGCAGCTTGTCCTGTGGATTGCCATCGCCGTCGACGGCGTTACGCAATGTGGATACAATTTCCGAGAAGGACTCGGGAATGGCGCAATATATCAGTACAATGGAGATCAGTCCTGTGGCTATGACCAGCAGAATCTGAATGGTGTCGATATAGATCAATCCCTTTATACCTCCGGCCATGGTGTAGATGGTGCTTATAACACCCAAAATAAGGATGGAGTAGATCAGGAAGTTAAACTCGATGGTACCGTACAACATCACCGATACGGCGATGGCGGCGATGAAGAGTCGCGATCCCGAAGTCAGCAGTTGTCCCAAGAGAAACATCAGGCTCGTTGCCTGTTTCGCTCCCGATCCGAAGCGGTTGCCCAAATAGCCGTAAATGGTTAGCGTGTCGGCCTTGTAGAGCGCTGGCAAAATGACAACGGCGGCGAGCAATCCTCCGAAAATCGCACCTACACTCAGCAGAATATAGGTGAGATTCGTGTCGAAGGCGATTTGCGGCGCTCCCACGAAAGTTCCTGCGCTGATTGATGTACCCACGGCAGCGAATGCCACCAACCACATGGGCATCGAGCGGCCGCCGAGGAAGTAATCCTCGAGATTGTTGTTCTTGCGCGAGAACATGAATCCGATAGACGTGAGGGCTACCAGAAACGCGATGATTATAATCCAATCTATAATAGACATGATTTAAAGGTGTTGTGATTAAATATCTTCATGGCGTTCACCAGTTGTGTCGACCAGCGTGTAGACCTGCAAATAGGGAACATCCGTGCGTCCCGCACCCTTGCGCATCAGCGTCTGCAACTCGGCGAAATAGGTGGTGTAGACTTCGCGTGGACGGGCGTTGTGCTTGGTGCATATCGACGCTGCCATACCGACTACCTCGCCCATCATACCCGTTGTGCGCATCACACGCACCGTACCCAGGGCAATGTGCGTCACGCTGATATTGCGTCCCGCCATAAAGAGATTGGGCACATCTTTCGAGTAGAAACAACGATAGGGAATTGGATAGAAGGGCTGGGGCGTAAGGTCGCCCATCGACAGATACTCGCCACCCGGGAAATCCTTGGCGTTCTCGGGGTCGGGATAGTGCAGGTCGATATACCATGATGTTGATACCGAGCCGTCCGGATAGAGGATATTCTGCTTGAGATCTTGCTCGCGCAGCACCAGTTCGCCACGCAGACGGCGGCTCTCGCGCTTGCCCATCACATGCGACACCCAACCCAGGTAGCTCGCGGCATATTCGTCGCGCTTAGAGTAGTGGTTTTTCAGATATGCGAAGTTCGAGTAAGCCACATACATACCGTAGTCGCGGATGCGCTCGGCCTCGTCGATCTGGTTTTCGCGCATTCCGACCTCCCAGTACCACTGTCCGCGGCGCACCTTCTGCACGGTCTGTTCCGAGAGTTGCAGACCCCAGTCGATGTCAGGGAACTCCGATGGACGGTCACCCTCCAGACAGTACCACTGCAACGATGCTCCCATGGTCATGCCGTCGGCTACAGCCGGAGCCGAAGGCTCTTCGAACTCGTCGTGCGACTCGCGTCCCATGTGCCACTCTGCACCTGCAATGACTCCCAATGTGGCATCGCCTGTGCAGTCGGAGAAGAGCCGTCCTTCAATTCGAATCTGCTCCAAAGTATCCATATTGGTGGCAATTACAGCCTTAATTGCCCCTTCGTCATCCTTTTCGGCAGCCGTCATGCGCATACCGGTGAAGAGCTTGATGTTGCGTTCGCCCCTGACAACGTTCATCTTCTTGTCATCCTCGTAGTGTGCCGCCGTGCGGGCATTGCCCTTGTTGGCAGGGCCGAGTTCATTGACCAGATAACCCAGCGAGGGGTAAAGACCTATGTTCAGACGTCCGCCCAGGCCGACACGAATCTCCGATGAGTTGTTGCCGCCCAACACCTTACGATCCTGAATTAATGCTACCTTCGTTCCCAAACGCGCCGCAGCTAAGGAGGCGCAGAGGCCGGCCAAACCGCCACCTACGACAACGAAGTCGAATGTACCCGCGTTTTTGGGTTTTGCGGGCAGGCCGGTCAATTGCTTGCGCAATGCGGCGATGGCTTCGGGTGTGTTCTCCGGTTCGGTATCCGCCGTGGTGAGGACAATGGCATCGCAACGGCCGTCAAAACCGGTGAGATCGTGCAGAGCGACGCTCGTCTCACCGGCTTTCAGTGTCACCGTGCCGCCATCTTGCCAGTGCCACTCAAAAGCGCCCTCGCCGAATATTGCAGACTGCAACACACCGTCGATTTTCAGCGCGAAGCGTCCTGCTGCCAACCCTTTGCTCCAGAGCGCCGTCCAATTGCGCGTATGTATCCAGAGGCGGTATTCTCCGTCGGTTGGCACTACGATGTGAGCCACGGCATCCTCAACCGGCGAGCCGAGACCGTGAGCCAGCATGTGCACGCTTTGGGTTTGGCCGTAAAACTGTATATCGGGTATCCAACCACCCTTTTCGGCAAACGACGGTGCATGGACAAATATCGTATTGTCAAGAGTAAAGGCCGCATTGCAGCCTTTGCTCTTTATATTTGTTGATTGCATTTTTATAGTTTTATCATACCCTATTCGCGAACACAGCGGACTACGCAGGCCCAACTGCGCGGTGTGGTGATCTGGGTCTTGTATGCCGAATAGATATAAGGCGTCCATGTCCGCAGGGCATCGGCATGGCTGTTGCCCGTCCAGACATAGACATTCGTGCCGAAATCTTCGACAACCCCTGTGGTTTTACGTACGCCTTGATATGGGAACCAAACGGTTTTCTTGTCCAGTACATTGATATATGCACCGTTGTTGGCTGCATCGATCGTCAAAGCACCGCTCACAGCTGAATTGTGCTTCAGAGTGTTGTTGAATATGTCGGCGCCCGAAATCTTGTAACCCGCAGGACATGGGTCGTAAATGGTTTTGCCTGACATGTTCCACAAATTCGATGTGATGGTTTCACCCGTAGGATCCGATGAGATCCAATGCACGAAGTTCGGTTTTTTAGACTCCCCGGATATATCATTGTAAATTAGCGTCAGAGGATTTTGGATGGCATAGTCGAGCATCGACCCGGCTGAGCCCGGGATGTTCGCTATATCCATCTTCTTGATCTGCATATCACCCGGAGTCTCGCTCAGCGCCTTCAGTTCGTTGCCGTTGGCATCATAGAGTTTTACAACATTGCTATCATCAACGGCATACGGGAATGGTACGGGGCGTCCCCACTGGTAGAGCCAACCCGATGCGTTGGTATCGCCCGCTGTGACCGAGAGCGCGCCCAAATTGCGATTAAGCCACGTTTCACCGTTGTAGGTCACATCTTCGGTGTCGGCATCGTAGGGAGTTACCCAAATATGGAAACTCCACAGAATATCTCCCGCATCGTTGCGAACGACGACGAGTGCGTTACCGCCTGTCGCGGCCGATTTGTTGGCTTTGACCGTCACAAACGTATTGTCGCCTTTGGTCGATAACTCAACCGATTTCGCGTCGCCGAGTGCCAACTCGCCGTCGACTTTGGTCTGCCACAGAATCTCGGCCCGGGCAATGGTTTTGCCTGTGAGATGTTTGTTGTCGACATCGCCCACAGTCTTGTATGGGTTGAATGACACCTCACCGCCCGGAGCAACCATATAACAATTGGCCGGTGTTGCATAGTCGGGGACGATAACGATGGGCGGCATGTCGGTTTCGATACGCGAGTCCACTTCGGGATCGTCGCCATCAATAAGAGCCGACACCGAATATATGCGGTTGCGGAAGATGTTGTAGTCGCCGCTGTTGTTGCCGCCCGGATAGATTCGGTAGCTGACCTTCAGGCCATCGGCGGCCACAGCCTCCAAAAGGATGTAGGTGCTGCGGTCGGGGGCATTCATGCGGTTTTTCTGCTGTTCTTCGGTGTATTCCTCGATATAGCCGCGGATATTGTCCGAAACATACCATGTAAATTCACCCGCGAGTTTCTGCTCTACGGAGAGTTCCGTAACGGCGATCTTCTTGAAGTTCGAGTCGATGATAGCTTCGGGAAAGAAGGTCATGATACCGTCGGCCACAGGCTCGACAAATGTCATTGTGGCCGGAGCATCGCACAGAGCGACGGACTGAAGTTCCAAACCCTCGACCTTGAACCGATAGTCGAACACTATTTTCGAGGCTATGTGGCGCAGTTCCAATTTGGCTGCACCCTCGGCCACGCGCAGAGCGCCCTTGCCGTCGTCGGTCTTCACGACCTCGACACCCTTCAGACATCCGACAACAGGAATATTATCTTCGGAGGTGATGATCTCGGTATCGAGTGTCATGGCCTCGAAGGTTGCCAGATCGGTCACCTTCGAGAAGTCAACATTGCCGATATTGGCCACCAGATAGATGGTCTGCTCAAGGCCTGTTGTGAGAGACGGCGAAATGGTCTGTCCCACGGAGATGTCGCCCAGCACCTCGTTGGCAAACATCACCCCCTTGGGACTGAATTGGAAAAGATGCGCATTATGCAGTGCCGCATGTTTCCGACGTGTTACAGAATGCACCTCGGGAGCATCAGGCACGAGCGACGCAGGGGCGGTGCTGATATGATACGAAAGTTGCAGCGGCTCGGCTGCCAGGTCGGTCACAAATTCCATAGGAGTTTCGACAACTGCACGGACAGGATTATCGAATACCGAGATGTTATCGTCGTCCGAGCAGGCAACAAGAGCACATGTTAGCGCAAGCAGACAGATTGTTCTCTTTTTCATAGCTTGTCGTTGAGTTTAGCGGGATTTTGTTTTTCAATTATCAGTCGCTTGTAGCGCATGAGCGCTTCAAGGTAGTAGTAGTCGGCATAGCTCAGCGGAGCATCAACTTCGATTCCCGACGGGAAGCTGGTAGTCGAGTGCAGGAGCAACATGCGGCCGTTGGAGCCTTCGCGCGCCGTGTATTTTGCAGACGCGAGCGAGCGCAGTTGCTTTTCTGCCAGAGCAAGATAGCCCGCGGCTTTGGATTCGGGGACATAGCAACTGAGTTCGACAAGTGCCGAGGCGATTACGGCTGCAGCTGAAGCATCACGCGGAGTAGCATTGTCTGCCACAAGCGAGAGATCCCAATAGGGTATGCCGTCCTTGGGCAGATGGGGATGCTGCAAGATATAGTCGGCAATGGCCATGGCATGATCGAGGTAGCGGCGTTCGCCGGTATAGCGGTAGAGGGTCGTATAGCCGTACAAACCCCAGCCCTGACCGCGCGCCCAGGAGGAGCCGTTATGCCAACCCTGGAAAGTGCCTTGAAATGCTACTTTGCCACTTTCAGGGTCGTAGTTCACGACATGGTAGGAGCTGTGATCCTCGCGAAAATGGTTTTTCATTGTGGTATCGGCGTGTGACATGGCAACCTTCAGAAGGTTTTCATCGCCACTCGTATGCCAGCTCCAGAGCAGCAATTCGAGGTTCATCATGTTGTCGATGATTACAGGATAGTGCCATCCCGGACGCACCTCCTTGTCCCATGAGCGGATACATCCCACCTTCGAACTGAAACGCGAGGCCAGCGATGCGGCGGCATTGAGAACCACGCTTATCGCACCGTCCGAAGGCTCTATGCGCTGCTGGTTGCCGTAACTGCAGAATACCATAAACCCTATGTCGTGGGTTTTGCTGTTGTATTGCTGTTTCTCGAGATAGGATGTGAACTTTCGTGCATAGCGGGCCATCTCGGGATTTCCGGTATATTCATAGATATACCACAGCGAGCCGGGGAAGAAACCGCTCAGCCACGACGATGCCGGAACATGGGTCAGCGAACCGTCCTTCTTCAGCGAGTGCGGCAGGCGGTTCGGGCAGTTGGCAAGCATACTGTCGGCCAGAGGCGCGTACTGACTTGCGGCCTTGGCGAAAGCACGGTCGACAAGTTGCTCCATGCTCTCGGCCGCGGCCTCGGTTGCACCTGCCACGAGGCAGAAAATCAGAACAAATGCAAGGTGTTTCATGGTTACTTGATAAAGTTGTCGTTTGAGACACTCATATTCTCATCCTCGGGCAAGATGTAGCACTTTATGCGCTGCGTCTGTCCTGCCATGATCGTATATTTGGCTCGGATGTAGTAGTGGTTTGTCGCGGCATTCTCATAGCTTGTGTCGACCTCGATATTCTCGTGTTTCATCGTGATACCTGCAGGCGTTGCGTCGTCATTCTCGACAACGAACTTCAGATAGACGGTGCGGCTGTTACCCTCTGCGGTCTTGCCTATAAGTTTTGCGGTATTCGTCGCAGGGTTGAAACTGAAGCTGCTGGCGTTCACACGCGAAACCATGTTCCATACAACCGAGAGATCCTTGCCCGTGTTTGCCGTCACGAGATCCTCGACCACGCAATAACGTTTTTCGACCATTGCAACGGCACGCTTGAAACTCTGTACCTGCCCCTTGTAGTTGGGTGTCAGGTCGCCTGTGGCATACATGCGGTTGGGATCGGAAGAGTGGTCGATAAAGTTCGAGGTCGCATCCGCAATCTGCAACTGGTCGTCGAATGTCAATGTGTTGTGAGCGCGGTTGTTGTATCGAGTAAGCACATTCCAACGCACACTCTCCTGGTTCTGGTCGAACATCGATCCGCCGATATTTCCGCCTGCGACCTTCGAATAGGAGTCACTGCCCATGTCTATGGCGAAACGTGCACCGTTGTATTCGAACTGGAATGTTCCGATGTCCATGTGTCCATGGGGACACGAGGGGCTGCCGACCTTGAATCCGAGGTACATGTCATCTATATCCCAGCCGCTGCGCATTACGCATATCGGGTTACGGCCTTCGGAGATATAGTAGTCCGAGGTCGGAGGCACGGCATTGTCCATCCGGGCGACCGGCGTGCTTCCGAATCCTGCACCCCAGAGCATCATCAGGGGAAGGTGACGTGCTCCCGATCCCTCGACAAGCTGTTTGGAGTAGGGCTTGCCGTTGTTGTTGTAGTCGGTATCGGGGTTTGTGAACTTGTCGACCAGTTTGGCCTGATAGTACAATAATGAGGGATCTTTGGTCTGCTCATAGAACCAGAAGATGATCTGGTCAGGGAGCAGCAGCGAGGTACTGTTGTCCGAGAATCCGAAGGTGTTGAGTGTCGGAGTGATAAGCCAAGCCAAGTAGTTGCCCGTCTCCATAAATCCCGGAACGTCCTTGAACGACGCTGCCTCCTCTTCGCCGAAGTAGTACTCCATGGCATCGATGAACATGGCGTTTATGGTTGTACCGTAACTCCAGTAGCCGATACCCTCGGGGTATGCACCCATAGGAGGATATGATGCATTCATCGGTGTAAGTATCTTCTTCTTCGAGCGCTTAATTATGCGCTTGGCGATATCGGGCTCTTCAGAATAGAGGGCAATGGCTGTGACGGCCAAACCGCCGTGGCAGACCTGACTCCAATTGTTTTCCATATCCATCCACCTCAACTCATAAGGAGTGCCCTCTTCGGAGACCTTGAGCGCCTTGTTTAGAAGGGCATTGCGGATAGCAAGCCGCGATGTTTCGGAAAGATCGTTATAGAGCCAGTCATAGCCGAATGAGAGTGCCATGGCCATCTCTGCGACATCCAGGAAGTGCGAAGGATTCCAGTCCGGAAAGTGGGTCATGGCAAGCATCTCTTCCTCGCAGCGGTCGAGGTACTTCTTCTGGCCTGTCATGCGGTAGGAGTAGGCCAGGAAGAGAACGCGGCGGACAACCTCGCACGAGGTGGAGTGGAGACGTCCTCCCGTGGCGATGACATACTTCTTAGGAGCCTCGGTCAGAAGAACGTCGCTTTCACCGATAATGGCGTCGTGAAGTCGCTTCCAGCGAACATCCGAGTTGATATTGCGCAATAAGGCCTTCTCAGAACCGGCAGCAAAGAGCAGGCGCGGATGAATGTTCTCGGTGTCTACCGCAACGGTGGCATCCTCGGCGTTGATGTCATAGCTAAGTTTCTGCTCTTGGTTCGAGCATGCGATAGGAATTACGATGCCCAGGAGCAAGTATAAAAGGATTTTTTTCATATTTGTTATCTGTCTTTAAGTTAGAAGTTATCCGCCTCGGCAGGTGTCATCCTAATAGTGAATCGTTGCGATTCGTGTGCGGAAACGGTGTAAGTTACTTTCATAAAGCTGATGCCGGTGTTCGGATTCTCGTAAGAGTTGCGCGAGCGCGCAGGGATGAACGAGAAGTCATAATCGGCATCTGTGCCGAACGAGAACTCGACCCGGAGCATTCGCTCCAAGCCGTTCTCGTCCAACGCGCTTAACAGTGCCGCACTCTTTTCGCGGTCGAAATAGCGCAATGCGGCTGGAGTGGTCATATTCCACACAACTTTCACCGCTTTATCTGCTGACGCAAGACGGTCTTCGACAACCACTTCGTCGCCTGAACGCAGCGCAACACGACGTTCAACTCTTTTGGCCTCAGAGACATAGACGGGAGTCAGATCGGCCTCGGCCCACATATCCCCGTCAGCATCATTCCACGCCGTAAAGTCACATTGACCGTCGACTTTCTGATATGCGTTGTTAAGGGTCAGCGTGCTGTGTGCCATGTTGTTGTATTTGGTCAGCACCGTCCAGCGCGGACTTTCCTGTTTCATGTCGAACATCGGAACCTTGGCCTTGGCGATATCGCCATAATGGTCACTGCCCAAATCGACAGACCAGCGCACACCCTGAGATTCAAGGTAGAAACTGCCGATGTCCATGTGGCCGTGAAAATTGTTAGGGCGTCCGACCTTGTAGCCGAGATATGTGGCATCCTTTTCCCAACCGTTGCGCATCACGCAGACCGAGTTTTCACCACGACCTATATAGAAGTGTGTTGTGGGTAGCTCGGCGTCATCCAGACTGACCTCAGGCTTACGCCCTGTTCCTGCACCCCAGATAACCATGGCGGGGATCAGACGATTCTTAATACCTTTGACATAGCTTTTTTCGACGGAAAGTTTCTCGAACAGCCGTTTCTGCATGTAGAAGAGCGCAGGATTGTAATCCTGAGCGTTGAACCACATGGCCAGCGGTTCGAGGAACAGACGTGTCGAGTTGTCCGAGTAACCGAAGGTGTGGAGTGTCGGGGTAATGAGTTGTTGTGAAAAGTCGCCCGAGGCAATAAAGCCCGGCACACGCTTCAGATTCTCGACATCTTTCTCTCCGAAAACGCTTTCCAGTGCGGCTATCAGCAGGACGTTGTACTGTGTGCCGAAAGCCCAGTATCCGAAACCTTCGGGATAACACCCTCCGGGAGGATAGGCCTTCATCATGGGCAGCAGGATGCGTTCGCGCGAACGTGTGACGATGCGTTCCGCAACTTCGGGATAGCGATCCATAACGGCCAAAGCACCGATAGCCATACCGCCATGACACACTTGTCCCCAGTTCGAGTAGCGGCTTTCCTTAATCATGAAAGGATAGTGGTATTCGCGTACTTCTGAGGGCAGAAGACCCTTGTTGAGGATGCTCTCCTCGATCATCCGGCGTGTCTCCTTGTCGAGCAGATCGTAGAGCCAGTCGTATCCTATGGCCAGAGCTGTGGTCATCTCGGCGACATCCAGAAAGTGTTTGGGATTCCAGTCCGAAAATTGGCAGACGGCCAGCATCTCCTTTACGGCACGCTCGGCATAGCGTTTTTCTTGCTCGGTGCGGTAAGCATAACTGAGGAAAAAGACGCGACGCAGCACCTCGCATGATACAGCATGCAGCCGCGGGCCTTCCAGAATACGCTCCATGGGAGCAAGTTCGCAGATGGTGTCACATTCGGCAACGATGTCGGCGTGCATACGGCTCCACCCCTCGTCGGCAGCGATGTTACGCACCAAAGCGCGCTCCTCGCCTCCTTTCAAGAAAAGGCGCGGATGGTTTGGCGCACCACACAGATCCACCGTGAAGAGGAGCGTCAGCGCGACTGCTGCAGCCTTATATATCCGTGGATATTTCATCGTTTAATCTATTTCGTAACGTTTCATGCCGAAAGTAATCTTGTCGGTGTGCACGGAGCTCTTGGTGTTGACCCATATCCATGCGCGATACTTGCCATCCTCGGTTTCGAGCCACAGACAGTTGTACTCGGTCACGAAATTGGTGACAAGGTTCGAATATCCCATACGGTCGAAATCCAGGGCGCGGAAATCCTCGTCCGTGATGTAGAGATGCCACTTGCTCTGTTCGATAACTTCGTCCTTGGCATGTGCCGACTCGCGGATTTTCGTGTTGCGTTCATCCTGCGGCAACTCAATGTCCGCAAACTCCTTGATACGCGCCTTGGCCGCGGTCGTGGGCGAGAAGAAGCACTTGTTCAGGCCACCGATCGAACCCGATCCTCCGGGTGATGTGGGGGTCTTGACCTCCTCGTAGGTATAGACGACATCTATTTTCTTCGAGCCGTCCTTAATCTCGGCCCACGTGTAGACCGCCATATCCTCGATGGAGATGTAACGGCGGTCGTTATCGGCCTGAAGCCCCGTGCGATAGTCCTGACGCGAGCAGGTGTAGGGTCCCATGCGGTAGGTCACAACATCTCCGTTGCTGGCCTCGGCATAGAAGTCGAAGTGCACATGCTTGCCGCGAGCCTCCTCGGGAATGTCATAATAGTAACGCAGCGTCACGGCACAGGTGTCAATCACAAGATTTACCTTCGTGGCTGCAGGGTTTGTCTGCGGAATATTCAGCGCCACGGTAGTGCCGACATCGTTACCCGAAGCATCGATCTTGTAAAGTCGCGGATCGATACGGGTATTCGGGCCTCCGGGAATCGAAGCGACAACCTTCACGGCGTTGATCTTGCCCAGTTCGGGAGGTATGGCGGCGGCATAGGCGAAATACATCTCCTCGCCAACCATGTGGATACCCCACGAACGGTGCAGACAGTCGTTACGCAGAATCGTGGGCGATTTATCCTCTTCGCATCCTGTTATAAGAAACATACCTATAAGGAACAAAACTCCCTGTTGAAAATATTTTCCAATCATAATCGTCACGGTTTTAGAGCGGTTGTTCTTCATGGAAGTAGACGGTGTAGACCTTATGCACCTTGCGGTTTCCTGAAATCACAGTCCACTGTCGGGGCTCGAGATCCGAGAAGTTCATTCTACCCGTAATCTTGGGCGAGAGCTTGCAGTTATCCTTCAAAGAGAATTTAGGATATACGTTGTCCAGCACGGCACCATAGACAAAGTAGAAGTCGACGGTGCAGTTTACCGTATCAATAACAGGTACAGAGGAACGTATGGTCTTCTGGTCGGTATCGACAAGGTCGAAATCCAGAACATGACACGAGGGGTCCTTGCTTATGAGCAGGCCGTCCTCGTCCACAGGATAGTCGAAACATGAGGTCATTCCCGATAGGAACAACAGCGCCACAGCGGTATATTTTAATATTTTTTTCATCGTTGTCATATTTTATGCGGTTAGTTCCAGCAGGGATTCTGCTTTATGTTGGGATTGCGGAGAACTTCATCTTCGGGAATTTGGAAGAGATAACATTTTTTGTAACTCTTTACATCGGCAGCCTTCCAAACATTGCCTTTGTCACTGCCCTTGGTGTCGAAGAAGTGGACGCCGGCTCCATAGGCATTGCCCCAAATATTTGTCAGATCGCGCCAACGTCGTATATCGAACTGACGCTGACCCTCGCCTATAAGTTCAACGATGCGCTCCTGCTTGATAGCCTCGAAGAAGGCCTGCTTCGTGTCGTATTTTTCTGGCATCAGGGCGGGAAGGTTTCCGCGGTGACGCACTCTGTTGATCAGCGAAAGGGCCTTTTCGGTGTAGCCGCCATAATATTCGTTGGCAGCCTCGGCATACATCAGAAAGACATCGGCTAAGCGAATGAGCGGGAAGTCGAAGTCACCTTCGTTGTTGTAGGCTCCGGCATAGTTGCGCACGAATTTGCGGAATATGTAGCCCGTTTCATCCTCCTCGACATTCAGCACAGGCAAAACATCCCCACCGGGGCCGGTTGCCGTACCCGAGGTCTGCTTATACATATATCGCTTGTAACCTGTTTCCGCGAGATCCTGCATCGACATCATCGACTCGCCGTTCCAGAGCATTGTGGCACGCATACGATAGTCGCGGTTCTCGTAAGTAGCAGGATTAAGAGCCCCGTTCTCCACATTTGAACTCGGATCACGGACAACAGGTTTGCAGAAGTCGCCTGTAAGAGTTGACTGGTAGCGATCGATAAGTTCGGAACGAGGAGTCAGACGCCCGGGAGCACGTTCGGTGCTGTAATTGCCGAACTCATACATCAGTTGCTCGCTCTGATTCGAACCTTGACCGCCATAAGAGAGTGTGAGAATCATTTCACTGTCGCCGTCAGCTGTGGGAAGGAACAGATAGTAGTAGTTTGGCAACTTGTTGGCCAGGCCGGGTGTGCCGGCATTACCGGGCTCACCTCCGCGGAACAGATCGAGGCCATAGTCATCAATCACCGATTCGAAGTCCTCCATAGCGGCTTTGTAGCCGTTCATCGCTTCGGTCTTGCTTGCGCGGAACGTTCCCAACTCCGACAGTTCAGGCCAGCCAAAGTTGTTCCATGAGGCCCAGAATAGCTGCACCTTGCCGCGAGCAGCCAAAGCGGCAACACGCGATGCACGACCTCGTTTGGTATCCGCGGGCATAGGCAACTTTTCGAAAGCATACGTAAGATCGTTAATGATAAAGTTCTTCATCTTGAGAAGCGGTGTGCGGCTGATGGTATCGACCTCTTTGGTGTCGGTGATAATATGGTCGAGCAGAGGCACATCACCCCAAAAACAGATCAGGCGGAAGTAGACCAGACCACGCCACAGACGAGCCTCGCCAAGAACCTGCTCCAACTCGGCAACATCCTTCTCGTCGTTGGTGCGCAGGAGCATGGCTTCGGTATTGCCGATTGTGTAGTTGGCGTGGTTGATGGCCGTATAGCAACTCTTGAACATGGCATCGAAACGACTGCCGTAACCCGAAGGCTTGAACTTGTTGTTATTCATGCGTACATATTCGCCGTGTCCGTCGAGGAAATACTCCTGGTAGAAAACATTGCGGACATGTGCCAAAGTACCGTAAAGGGCTTCGGTGGCATTGTCTGTCGATTTCCAAAACTCGTTGGTATTGATGCGGTCGGTAGGATCCTCGATCAAGAGATCGGATTCACACGAAACGTTCGTAAGCAGAAGTGTAGCTCCGCAGAGCAACATCCATATTTTCATCGGTATAGTTTTCATCGCAGTCATTCGTTTTATATTCCTATGTTGATACCGCATGAGATAGTTTTATTCAACGGGTATAGATCGTTGAGGTTCGATTTCTCGGGATCGAGACCACGGAAGCTTGTGATGGTGAATAGGTTGGAGCCCGATACATAGATGCGCACCGAGCTGATGCCGATCTTCGTGAGCCACTTCTTAGGCAGCGAATAGGCCAACTCGAGGTTCTTCAGTCGCAGGTAGCTCAGATCGTCAAACCAGTAGGATGTAGTCTCCATGTTGGCTGTAGCCTGACCTCCTCCGGCACGCGGCCACTCTCCGTCGCGGTTGTCAATGGTCCACGTCTTGTTCCAGTGATCCCATGTCGTGGCATAACCTGTTGTCGGGAAGTTGAAGTTGTTGTAACTTGTACGCCAATTGGCTTTGCGACCGTATGTGCCTTGCAGAATAAACGACAGCGACAGACCCTTCCATGAGAAACTGCCACTCAAGCCATAGTTCGTTGTGGGTCGGTCCTGGTTGTATTGGGGATAGGCCACCATATCGTAACGGTTAACCTGACCGTCGCCATTTACATCCTTCAAAAGAAGGTCACCGGGGAACTTGCTCTGCGGAGCTTCGAGGTAGGTATCCATCCATGTCTGGTTGATATAGCCAGTATCATGATACATGTATGTAAAATTGTAGGGCATACCGACATAGATGCTGCCAGTGTCAAGATGCTCGTTCCAAGAACGCAACTGCGAGGCATTATAGGAAATATTGAAATTCAGGTTGTAGCGGAAATCCTGATAGCTGTCCTTCCAGTCGAGTGTTATTTCGACACCACGGTTGCAAAGGCTGCCGACATTCTTGCTCGGAGCTGTAAGTCCACCAAGAAGAATGGATTGTTGCGATGCCTGAATCATGTCGGTCGTAAGGCGGTTGTAGTAGTCGGCCTCGAGTGTAAGGCGGTTATTGAAGAATCCCAGGTCGATACCGACATCAAAAATGGTGGTCTTCTCCCACGTCAGATTCTCGTTGATGATTTTTGTGGAGGTAAAACCAGAAACCACCTGGCCGTCAACATAGTATTTGGTGCTGGTCAGGGTGTTCAACTGTTCGTAGTTGTTCACTCCGGTGTTGTTGCCCAGAGCACCGTATGAAATTCGGATCTTACCGTTAGAAAGCCAATTCTCAGCCCAACTCTTTATAAAATTCTCCTCCGAGAAACGCCATCCGGCCGATACCGAAGGGAAGAAGCCCCACTGATGACCGCGTGTAAAACGCGAATAGCCGTCGTAACGCATACTGAACTCCAGCAAATAGCGGTCATAGGCGGCGTAGTTTAAACGCCCCACATAGGAACGAAGCCCCGAACGTGCCGAGTTGCCGGAGTTATTCTTGACATTCTCCAGCGCGGCGTTAATCTCCGACAGTGAAGGATCAATACGTTCCTCACGACTGGCCATCAGCGAACGCGAGAAATTGCTCTCCTCGTTATAAAGAACCATAACCGAGAGATCGTGATGCTTGGCAAATGTCAGATTGTAGTCCAGACGTGTTGAAAACTGACTCTTCCACCCTGTTGAAGTGTTATTCTGGATACCCGCCTTGTCCGAAACATAGACTTTGGCCGTAGGGGTATCGGTCTGGAAGTTCCACGCAGGACCTGTGGGCATGGGAGCCGATGCGGTAAAGGCATTCTGGTAGTGAATAACGTAATCGACCGTTGCTTTCAGCCCCTTCACGGGCGACCAGTCGACGTAGGCCGAAGCGTTGGCTTCCTGGCGGTTACTTCGTGTGATGGTCGAGTTAAGCATGGCCAGAGGGTTATTAACCTCCAAAGCCTCACCATATGCCATCGGACCTCCATAACGCCCCGTCTCCTTGTCATAAGGGAGGATTCCGGCTATCGATGTCCACATATCGCCTGTCGAGGCGTTCTGTGTCTTTGTCCAACTACCGTCAAAACGTACGCCGACATTGATGTTGTGGCGCACCTTGTAATCATAATTGAATCGGGCGTTATAGCGTTGATGCTCGTTATTGATTCGCTGACCCGTCTCATCCTGAATACCGGCCGAGGCATAGAAATTAGAATACTCGGTGCTTCCGGTTGCCGAGAGGTTGTATTTCTTCAATATACCGTTGCGTGTAGTCAGATCCCACCAATCGGTATTGGGATAGTGGTAGGGATCAATCATCTGCATGGCCAGCCACTCATCCACGGTGCCGTCTTTATAGGGAATATCCGGCAGAAGCATGGCAATACCTGCGCGACGTTGCTGGAGATGCAGTGCGCGGGCATAGTCGGTCATGAAGTGAAACGTATTGGTGGGTTTAGAAACCGCATAGGAAGTCGACAGACGAATCTGCGTTTTTTTGACACCCTTACCCGTCTTTGTCGTCACGAGGATTACTCCGTTGGCACCTCGTGCGCCGTAAACCGCCGAGGCCGAGGCATCTTTCAATACCGATATGGACTCGATGTCCTCCATGTTCAGGCGGTCGAGTGCCAAACCAGGCATTCCGTCGACAACGATCAGCGGCGCGGCATTGTTGACCGTACCCATACCGCGAATTAAGAGTTCGGCGCTGTTGTTGCCGGCCTCGCCCGAAGCCTGCGCAACAGCCAGACCCGGTACCAGGCCAGCCAAACCCGACGAAACGTTCGATATGGCACGGTCGTTAAAATGCTCTCCGACCTTTACCGAGACCACCGATCCTGTCAGACTGGTCTTTTTCTGAACGCCGTAACCAACGACGACAACCTCGTCCACTTGAGTCGAGGCTATGGTCATGGTTATGTCCAGCGATGTTGTTCCGGGAGTAATACCACGTTTCTCGGTGTCGTAACCGAGGTAATAAAACTCCAAAACAGCCGCGGCATCCGGTTGTAAAGATATTTTATAAAATCCATTGATATCCGAGGTGACACCTTGCGAGGTGCCTGGCTGCACGACTGCAACGCCTATGACCGGAATGCCGTCCTTGTCGCGGATATAACCCGATACCTCCCGGTTTTGGCGAGCGGTGGGTTTTGCAGCTTGTGTGGCCGCTGCCTTCGTTACACTCAGCGTCACTTGCTTGTCGCGAATGGTGTATGCTATGCGTGTATCCTTAAACAGTTTGTCGAGAACAGCCTTGATGGGTTTGTCGACCACGTCCAAAGACTTCACCTCGTTCAAATCGGGCAGCGAATTGGTGTAAAAGAAGCGATAATCGCAACTCTGCTCAATCTGGCGGATGATGGTTTTGATAGGCTTGTTACGAACTGAAACCGAGATCTGCGCAAATCCCGTGCTGATGCATACAAGACTCAGAATTAAGCCCGGCAGCAATCTTCGAAAAAGAGGCTTTAGTAGTTTCATCGTAAATTTTGAAGTTGGATTTTCATAATTGAAAAATTTGTGCTTTTGGGTAAAATTTAAGCGCAAACTCCCCCGAAACGATACGGCACCCTCTTCCCGGAGTGCCATAATCGTCCTGATAAAAATGGGTGATATATGACTTAAATATTGGAGAGTCCCAGTCGGATCGTTACGTTTGACAGGGACTTGTTTTTTGTCTTTTATTCCGTTATAGGCAGTTTCAAGGTTTTCGTTTGTATTAGGTTTAGGTTTCAGTTATTTTTGTTGTAATATTCCATTCGTGTTGCATCGTCCGAGATGACGATCGTACGACCGTTTACGGTATAACATATCGGAGCCGAAAGTGAAATGTTTTCCAGTACATTCATCAGGCTGTTGTTCTTTATCGTTCCGGAGAAGGTGTATTGCTGCGACTGCTCCGAAATGAATATAACCTCCACATCATACAGACGGTGCAACATGCGTGCAACCGCATCCAGAGTTTCACCTCTGAACACCAATTGATTACTGCGCCACAGCGACACATCCTCAACATTGTCGACGACAGTCTTCATATAGTTCTTGTTGCGCGAATTGTAGGCCAGTTCATCGTGAGGTTTCAACATCACGGTTTTACCGTCATCCATCTGCACCTCAATACTGCCGCTCACAAGTGTCGCTGTCGTCACCTCCTCATCTTCATATGCCTTCACATTGAACGAGGTGCCGTATACAGCCACATTCATATCGTTAGTTTCGACAACAAAACGACTATTGGACTTCGGAACCTCGAAAAATGCCTCTCCGCTCAACACGACGCGACGTTCCCAATGGCCGTATCCATTGTCATATCGAAGTTCCGAATTGGAGTTCAGCCACACTTGTGTACCATCGGGCAGGGTAATTTCAGCCTTCTGTCCGGGTTTCACGCTCACGGCATATTCGTCACCTGAAGTATAATGGCTCAATGTCAGGCGGTATGTCGTGAAGACAGTTGTAAGGCAAAGAACGACGATGGCCACCCAGCGCAAAGCCACTGTTGCCGGCGATGTGCGGTGCGGTGCAGCCAGCGTCTTACCATTAGCCCTCTGACATATATCTACCCACATGCGGTTTCGGCAATCGGAATCCATGCCCCACGAGGCTTCATCCCACTTGTGGCGGTAATCATCAAAAAGAGTCTCCTGTGCCTGACCGCTCTCGATCCACTGCTCGAGTTCTGCGGTTTCGGTCTCCTCCAATTTCTCGCCGCGGAGAAATTTGTCCAACATCTCAATATTATAACTCTCTGTTTTCATCTTCCGTCATTGTTAATAGACATAACTCACTCCTTTTCACTTACAGCAGGTCGTTTTTTCATTATTATTCTAAAACATTACAATCGGTACTTACGGATATACTGCGTTGCGCGGTAGAGTTGTGTTTCAACCGTCTTCTCGGAGATGCCCAGACGCTGTGCGATTTCACGATTCGACAGACCTTCGATTCGAGAAAGTATGAATATGGCTCGACGCGCCTCCGGCAATTCGTTTGTCAGAATCTCAAGGCGCATGGAGAGAAATACACTGTCAATCTGCTCCTCCGTCGAGCGGTCAATGACGCCGCGCTCGCGTGTGAAATTCTCGTTGTGGCGATTGTGCATCAAACGATTGCAGGCCTGACGATAGACCATGTGACGCGCAATCATAAAGATATAGGAGGCAACGCTTTTTTCGGGATTCAGATCCGTGCGTTTATCCCACAATTTCAGAAAGGTGTTTTGTGTGAGGTCTTCCGCCTCATCAGGATCGTGGAGAAGCGACAGTATAAAGTTGTAGAGCTTGCCTCCATATTTTTCATACAGAAATTTGAAAGCTTCCATGTTCCCACCCCTGAACTGCTTAACCAGTTGATAATCGGATGTATCTTGGAATGAATCCGGTTTGAAAATCAATGTCATAATCGGGCAGATGTTATCCTGATGTTTTGTATAATTTAAGAAGATAAGATTTCCTTTTCATAAATCCAATTTTTGAAAAACGTCCGAATCGGTGTGGCAAATTAGCCAACTCCGGTGTCGGTTTAGCGGTACTCATCGCCACAAGCACAATAACGAAGAGTGGACTTTTTTCATGGTTGCATTTTATCCTAATATAAATAGACATAACCCCCGCTCGACCACTTACAATATATGCAATTCCTTCCATTAAAATGGTTTTACACCTCACGCGGAGCGAGCGTTTTTGTCAGATGACAATAAAATCCGCGCTGGAGAGTCTCTAACCGACGTTTCGCCCCTCCCTTTCGTTACGGCTCCCGCAACCGGGCCTGTTTCTGGTGCAATATTACAATGGTTTTCAGGAGTGAATGTGACGTATTCCGATACTACCCGTCCGCGCCCGCTTCGTCTAAGCGCAATCCTCACTCTGTAAAATCGGAAACGTCTGCCCGGGAGCCCCTCCCTGTTATTCGAACCGGATAAACCGCTCCCCGTCGGTCATGCAGTGGGGACAGAAATAATCGGCGTGTTCCGCGGCGTAGAGATTGCCGCAGACCGGGCAGACGGCGAAACGCATCGTATCCGCTCCGAGGCCGGCATCCTGTCTGCAGCGTTCCAGCAGGACGATGTTCCGCTGGTCCCCGGCCGACGCCCGGGCCAGCATCCGTGCGGCATAGCGGTTGCCGCACTCCATCGCCCGGCGGATGTCCGCCCCGCCCCGCTCGTCGTAGTTCCGTCGTTCGTAACCGATGCTCCGTTCCAGGTTGCTGTCGGTCGTGCCTGAGAAGATGACGATTTTTCCCGGAGGCGTGTAGCTGCCCCCGAGGTGCACGATCGCCGACGAGCAGTTGTTCTCCTGCAACCGCTGGGCGAAGGCCATGGCCCGGAACAGCCGTTCAGCCCCTGGGCGCTGCTCGTTAGCTGCGATGTCGGCGAAATGATCGTACTGCGCCGATTTGACGTGTTTGCAGCGGCAGCAGGCGTTCAGATCCGCGAGTGTATCGGCCCACGGTGAACTTTTCGGCGGCCGGGGGCCGCGCGTCGCTGCGTAGTATAGCCAGACAAGGATGCCTGCCGATGCCACGAACAGTAAAAGTATCAGACTGGGACGCAATTTCATAATCGTATATCCGGGGAAAATCCGCAGTATGGAGCGTGCATTTTTTATGCCAACGAAAGTCCGTTTTATCCGCCGCCGGGGAATTTTTGCAGACACGCTTTGGATTTCGGGATGCAATTCTTATATTTGCGAATCCGCCTTTGTGGAAAACTGGAACAGGGCGGTTCTGCCTATGAGAATCGGACTGAAATTTTTTGTTGCCGCGGCCGTGGCCCTGCTGGCGGCCGGTTGCGGCGGCAGCAATAAGGGCGGCGATAGCGAGGAGGATTACGACGGCTGGGTGCTGGTCCAATGGAATGGCGACACGGCTTTGGCCGGTATGGTCTACTTGCAGCTCGGTGGGGACGGGACATTCGTCCTTTACCAGAGCATCAATACGTTCGGATACACCAGACATACCGGAACTTACTCGATCGGCGGCGAATCCGGCGCCGAGCAGGTGATTTCGGGCACGTATGCCAGCGGCACGCCGTGGGACAGCTGCTATGTGATCGAAAAATATACGAAAAAGGAGCTGCGCATCCGCGCACGGAAGGACGGCATTGTTTCGGTTTACTCCGGGGTGGTGGTTCCCGCCTATGTCAAGGACGGCGTTACGGGCGGGGAAGTGCGCAGCGCCGTATGGGGAAAGCCGTTTCTGTAAGTGCCGGAATGAAAATCGGAAGGGCGAACCGTCCGCGGTTCGCCCATTTACATTTCAGAAAGCCGCGCTGATGCCGATGCCGAACGTCAGGCGGTGGATGCGCTGCCGCGAAGCGCCCGTCAGAGGCGGCGCGACGTCGTAGTCGGTAGAGAAGCGCACGCCGAGATTCTGGGTGGCGAGGTAGGTCGAGGAGACGCCCGTTCCGAACGAGAAACCGCTGCGGCCCTCCAGCCGTCGGACATCCGTATCGCAGGATTTGTATATCTCGCAGCCGGCAAGCAGTTTCGCGCCCACAAGCCACCGCATCGAGAAAGGATAGGAGAAATAGGGCCCCGCATAGAGCGACGCGCATTCCAGATCGTCGTTTTGCGCCACACCGTTGACCTTCACCCGCAGGTTCACGCACGACATGCGGCCGCCGAAGCCCCAGTAAGGCGAAGCGAACCAGGCACCCTGAAGCCGGACGGCGGGCCCGGCAAGCAACTGAACCCGCATACCGGGATACGGATCGTAGGTCCCCGGCACGGTCGTCAGCCCGAGACTGAAACCCAGGAACGACGGATGGCGGTAGCGGTCGTAGACCGAAAAGGTTTCACGGACGTGGAGCCCTTTGTCCCGGAAGATCAGGTCGGCGAGGAAATAGCCCAGCTCCGTGGCCAGGATGCCGATCCCGGCGCCGACCAGGATGTCGCTCATCCAGTGGCGGTTATTCAGCTGGCGCGTAACTCCCGTGACCGTAGCCACGGTATAGCCGCCGATGCTGTACCACGGACTGCGGTGGCCGTACTCCTTGTGGAGCATCGTGGCGGTCATGAAGGCCGTGGCCGTATGTCCCGAAGGAAAGGAGTTGCGCGACGACCCGTCGGGACGCATCACCCGGCAGGAGTATTTCAGCGAATTGACGCCGACGGCCATCAGTCCCGCCGCAAAGGCGTCGGAAACCAGCATCCGGCCCCACGAGCTGCGTCCCCGGACGCCGAAAGCCTTCATGCCGACCATCACCCCGGCCGGAGCATACTGGAGATAATCGTCGTAGTCATGATGGAACGAACGGCTGTACCCGTTGCGCAGCCGCCGGAAATCGGCATCATAGGCCTGCATGACCACACCGCCCACGATGAGTGGCGTACCGATGAACAGCATGCGGTAGGCTTTCGTCGAAGTGTGTCGGTCGATGCGCCGGCGAAACTCGCCTCCGGCGCTCAGGTCGACACTATCCGGTAATTGCGCCCAGGCTCCCAAGCCCACGAAGGAGAGCAGGCAGGCGGCGGCAAAGCGTTTGAACATCGTATCTTGTCGCAACAGTTATTTTTTCCGGCGGAGGGCACGGATCGCTTCGCCGCCGACGGCCAGCAGCGAGGTGAAACCGATGACGGCGGCCCATTCGCGTCCCGAGAGCGGTACGGTGCGGAACACCTCGCCGCCGAACTCCACGATCAGCACCTGCCCCACGCCGATGGCCGCGAGGATCAGGAAGAACTCGCGGCATCCCTTCAGGCAGGTGAACACCGAATGGCGCGTTTCGAAACCCTTGGCGTTGAACATGTTCCAGAACTGCAAAAAGACGAACGTCGAGAAGAACAGCGTCAGCTGCTCCACGGAAAGCCCGCCCTTGCAGATCGTCCACCAGAAGAGCATCCCCAGCAGGACTGCGACCATGACCATTCCGCAGGTGAAGATGGTGCGGGCCATCGGGCGCGTAATGATGAATTCGTCCCTCGGACGCGGCTTGTCGCGCATCACCTCGGGGCTGGGCGGCAGCGAAGCCATCGCCATCGCCGCGAAGGTATCCATGATGATGTTGACCCAGAGGATTTGCACCACCGTCAGCGGCATCTCGGTGCCGAACACGGCGCCGACGAAGCAGATGACGATGGCCGCGAAGTTGATCGTCAGCTGGAACAGCACGAACCGCTGGATGTTGCGGTAGAGCGAACGGCCCCACATCACGGCCGTGGCGATCGAGGCGAACGAGTCGTCGAGCAGCGTGATGTCCGAAGCTTCTTTCGCCACCGACGTTCCCGAGCCCATCGAGAGGCCCACGTTGGCGAAATTCAGCGCCGGGGCGTCGTTCGTGCCGTCGCCCGTGACGGCCACCACCTCGCCCCGCTGCTGCAACAACCTGACGAGACGCTGCTTGTCGAGCGGCCGCGCGCGGGACATGATCTTCAGCTCCTGCACACGCTCCAGCAGCTCTGCGTCGCTCAGGGCGGCGAAATCCGTACCGGTGATGTGGTTGCGGTCGCCGTCCTCGGCGTCGTTCCACAGCCCGATCTGACGGGCGATCTCACGCGCCGTGGCCGGCGTGTCGCCCGTGACGATCTTGATGCCGATACCGGCCCCGAGACAGCGTCCGACAGCCGCGGGAACATCCTCGCGAACCGGGTCGGAGATCGCCGCGACGGCCGCGAAATGCAGTCCGCCCGCCCTGACCGCCTCCAGGCAGTCGTCCGACGCGGTCTCGGCCCACGCCACGGCCAGCGTGCGCATGGCGCGGCTCTGGAAGCCCAGCAGCTGCTCGGCGACCTGCGTGTCCTTGCCGTCCGGAAGGCACATCGCGCGCACGATCTCCGGCGCGCCCTTCACGCAGAGGAGACGGCGGCCCGAAACACCGCTTTCGATGATCGTCGCCATGTATTTGCGCTCGGTCGAGAAGGTCAGCCGGTCGACGATCCGCGCATCGGCCCGCAGGGGTTCGTAATCGTCGCCCCGGCCGCGCATCCATTCGAGCAGGGCCCCTTCCGTAGGGTTGCCGATGATGCGCCCCTCGGCATCGAGGAACGCCGTGGTGTTCAGCGCCACGATTTCGGCGAAATCCCGCGCGGGAAGCGCGTCGTAGCGCACCAGCTCCTGCACGTGCATGCGGTTCTGGGTGAGCGTGCCGGTCTTGTCGGTGCAGATGACCGTCACGGCGCCCATCGTCTCGCAGGCGTGCATCTTGCGCACGAGGTTGTTGGTTTTCAGCATCCGCCGCATGGACATCGCCAGCGACAGCGTGATCGACATCGGAAGCCCCTCGGGAACGGCCATGACGATGATGGCCACCGAAATCATGAAAATCTGCAGCACATGCTGCGAGATCGTCAGCCAGTCGTTGTCGAGCAGTCCGCCCGTGAAGACCGCCTTGCCCAGCATCACGCAGAAGATCAGCACCGAAAGGAGGATGCCCAGACGTCCGATCAGGCGCGAGAGACGCGTCAGCTGACGGTTGAGCGGCGTCTGTTCGTCGCTCTGGACGGTGGCCTGCTCCGTCACCCGCCCGGCCTCCGTGGCGTCGCCCACGGCCGTGACGACCATCACGCCGTAGCCGTCGGCCACGGTCGTACCCCGCAGCACGGCGTTCGACGGATAGGTCGCCTCGGGGTCGAAACCGGCCTCGTCGACCGTCTTGTCCACCTCGGGTTCGCCCGTAAGGGTCGATTCGTTGATCTTCAGCGACACGGCCTCGACCAGTTCGCCGTCGGCGGGGATCGTCTCGCCGCCCTCGATGTAGACCACGTCGCCCGCAACGACCTCGCGGCGGGGTATTTCGCGGATCGCGCCCTCGCGCATCACCTTGACGGGAATGTCGTCGTTGACCTGGTTCAGCCGCCGGAAACGCCGTTGGGCGTCCCATTCGAACCAGAAGCCGACGCACGTGGCGAGGATAATGGCGCAGATGATGCCCACGGATTCGGTGAAGTCCTTATGGATGAATCCGATGACCAGCGACAGCAACGCCGCGAGCAGCAGAATGCGGATGATCGGATCGCGGAATTTTTCGAGCAGCAGCCGCCACACCGAATCGTCTTTCGGCGGAGTGATGACGTTGTCGCCGTGCTGACGCCGGCTTTCGGCGACCTCCTGCGGGGAAAGCCCCCGGGGATTGAAGGATATCATGGCTTTGTCAAAGTTTGGTCAGGGAAAACTGCCGCGTCGAAGCGTCGAGCCGCACGGCGATGAACAACAGGATGGTAAAGGCGATGAGCGACGAACCTCCGTAGCTCATGAAGGGCAGCGGGATGCCCATGACGGGCATCAGTCCGATGGTCATGCCCACGTTGACCAGCACGTGGAACAGCAGGATCGCCGCCACGCAGTAGCAGTAGATGCGGCCGAAGGGCTCCTGCTGCCGCTCGCCCATGCGCATCAGCCGCAGGATGAGGATGCACAGCAGCGACAGCACCGCGACAGCGCCCAGGAAACCCCACTCCTCGCCTACGGTGCAGAAGATGAAGTCGGTATGCCGTTCGGGCACGAACCCGTATTTGATCTGAGTGCCCTCCAGGAAACCCTTGCCCCAGAAGTTGCCCGAACCGATGGCGATCTTGGCCTGGTTGACGTTGTAGTCGGTGCCCAGCGGGTCGCTGATGATGCCCAGGAAGCTCAGGATGCGGTCCCGCTGGTGCTGCTTGAGAATCGAGTTGAAGATGTAGTCGGTCGTGGGCAGGAAGATCATCGAACCGATGAACAGTCCCAGCGTGATGTAGATGTTGCGGAGATTCGACCGGTAGGCGTAGACCGCCACGAAGACCAGCGATAAAAGCGTCACGATCAGCAGCGAATGGTAGATGTCCAGCGTCCCCGGAACGACGAGCGCCGCCGCGAGGCAGAGCACGATCGCCGCCAACGCCAGCGCCGCCAGAAAGACGATCCGCGAACGCCACAGTCCGTTCATCATCGCCTCCGAGAGCGTGCAGACCAGAATCAGCGTGACGAGCAGGGTCATCGGCGAGAGCAGGAACGAGAAGATGAACAGCGCGGCGATCAGCAGGACCGGGATGCAGAGCCATTTGTTCAGCCCCTCGCGGTAGAGCACGAAGAGGAACGACCCCAGCACGATGCCCGATCCGGTGTCGTTCTGCAGGATGATGATGAACAGCGGGATGCAGATCACCATGCCCACGCGGAACAGATCCCCGGCGCGGTTGATCGAGAAGGAGTATTCGCTCATCACGCGGGCCAGGGCCAGGGCCGTGGCGATCTTGGCGAACTCCACGGGCTGCACGCGGAACGAGCCGAACTCGAACCACGCCTTGGCGCCGTTGACCTCGCGGCCGAACAGCAGCGCGGCCAGCAGCAGCGCGATGCCCCCCAGATAGGCCGGGTAGGCGAACATGTGGTAGAAGCGTTCGTCGAGCAGCAGCACGACGAGCCCCGTAATCCACGCCATGCCGACCCACAGCAGCTGTTTCATGTAGAAGTGCGAGAACGAGAAGAGGTCGGCCGAGCCCTCGTCGAACGACGCCGAAGTGATCGACACACACCCCGCCAGCACGATCAGTGCGTACAGCAGGACGGTCCAGCCGTCCACTCCGTAGAAGATGCCGTTATGCCGGTTACTTGTCATAGGCCGGGTAATAGATATTCATGTTCCTGACATATTCCAGCATGGCCGGACGGCGGATCGTGTCCGTCAGGTAATACTCCTCCAGCAGGCTGGCGATCGGCAGGGCCGCGGAGGCTCCGAAACCGCCGTTCTCGACGTAGACCGAGATGGCGATCTTCGGGTTGTCCTTCGGGGCGAACGACAGGAAGGTCGAATGGTCGCGGCCGCGCGGGTTCTCGGCCGTGCCGGTCTTGCCGCAGACATCCCATCCGTCGAGCCGCGCGAGCGTCGAGGTGCCCCCGACGTTCACGCCCCGCCACATGCCCTCGACGATCGGCTCGAAATGTTTCGGATCGACCTTCGTGTAATGGCGTTCGTAGAACCGGCGGTCGAGCGAATCCCGCCCTTCAATCTTTTTCACGATATGCGGTATATAGTAGTAGCCGCGGTTGGCGACGATGGCCGCGAGATTGGCCAGCTGCAGCGGCGTGCAGCCCAGCGCATCCTGTCCGATCGAGAGCGACAGCACCGTGAGCGAGTTCCACGAACCCCGGTACTGGCGGTCGTAGAAAGCCCGGTCGGGAACATAGCCGTTGCGCTCGTCGAGGAAGTCCGAACCCAGTCTGCGGCCGAACCCGAAGCTCTCGACATAGGACCGCCAGACGTCGTACCCCTCCTTCACGCTCCCGTATTTGGGATTGTCGAGAATATCGCGGAAGACGTAGCAGAAGTAGGCGTTGCACGAGGTGGCCACCGCAAAACGCAGGTCCAGCGGCGAGGCGTGGGAGTGGCAGGCCATTTTCAGCCGTCCGGCCTGGTAGCCCATGTGGCAGGAGTGGAGGTCCGAAGGGCGTAGCACCCCCTCCTGCAGGCCGATCAGCCCCTGCACCAGCTTGAATGTCGACCCCGGCGGATAGGGTGACCGAACGGCGCGGTTCCACAGCGGCTGGCGCTTGTTGCGGAGCATCTCCATATAGTTGTTGCCGCGTTCGCGTCCCACCAGCCGGTCGGGATCGTAGGTCGGCGAGGAGACCATCATCAGAATCTCGCCCGTCGAGGGTTCGATAGCCACCGCGGCCCCCACCTTGCCGCGCATCAGCTCCTCGCCCAGCAGCTGGAGCCGGGCGTCGATGGTGCTCACGAGGTAGCGCCCCGGCTCGGGCAGCGAATCGTAGCGGCCGTTCATATAGGAGCCCTTGATGGCCCCGTGGGTATCGATCTCCTGGATTTTGACGCCTTTGCGGCCCCGGAGTTCGGATTCATAGGCCGACTCCACGCCGCCCATGCCCACATAGTCGCCGATCTTGTAGTCCGGATGACGCTTCAGGTAGTCGGGGTCGGCCTCGCTCACATACCCCAGCAGATTGCCGCCCACCTCGCGGGGGTATTGCCGCACGGTGCGGTAAACGGCGTAAAAACCCCGGAAATTGCACTCGTCGAAGCGCAGTTTATCCTCCTTGGAGATGTAGTTCATCACGACGTGCGGCGCCCGCGGACGCCCGCGGGCGTTGTTCAGTTCGCGGTCGAGCTTCGCGCGCGAGAGATTCAGCACCTCGCACAGACGGGCCGTATCGAAACCCCGCTTGTCGATCTCGCGGTAGATGACCATCAGGTCGTAGCACTCGCGGCTCTGGACCAGGTATTCGCCGTTGCGGTCGAAGACCTCGCCCCGCGGCGGGTACTGCACCACATGCCGCAGGACGTTGGCCCGGGCGAGGTCGCCGTAGCGCGAGTCGATCAGCTGGATGTAGGCCAGCCGCCCGACGATCAGTCCGAAAATCAGCAGTACGACGACCTGCAGGGTCCGCATCCGCCCGAAACCTTCCGAATCTCTCATACGCGCAGGGGGAGTTTGGCCGTGAAGATGCGGGCGATGATCCAGATGAAACCCACCGACACCGCCGAACTGACGACGATGCGCAGCAGCGTATGCGGCAGATGGGTCCACGAAAGGGCCTCCAGCGAAAAGAATACGGCATGGTGAATGAGCGTCAGCGCCACGATGTAACCGACGAAAATCCGCTCGCCGAAGCGCACCGAAGAGGGAACGCCTCCCTCGCGGGCGTTCTCACGGCCGTAGAGCATCCCGATCAGCGTCGGGCGCAGGAAGGCGATCAGCAGCGTGGCGATGGTATTGATGCCGGCGGCGCCCATGACGCAGTCCATCGTGACGCCCAATGCGAGGCCGGCGCCGAGCAGCGCCACGGGCAGCGCGTCCAACGGCAGCAGGGCGATGAAGACGATGTAGACGAGCGGATTGAGGTAGATGCTGATCGACAGGTTGTCGAACAGGAAAACCTGCAGCAGGACCGCCGCCGCGAAAAGTCCGAGGTATGGGAGTATGCGATGCATTTGTCAGGGTCGGGTATGTTGTTCGACTTGTTCGCTCTGCTGGAGATCGCGGATCTCGAAGAGATCGCGGTTGCCGACCAGCACCACCTCGCCCAGCCGCGACATCCCGGCCGCGAGCCGCACCCGGACCGTATAGGCCGTGCGGGTCTCGTTGAGCGAGGCGCTTTCGACCCATCCGATCAGCACGTCGGCGGGGAAATACTGGGAGAATCCCGTCGTCACGACCTCCTGGCCGGGCTGCGGGTCGGCGTATTTCGACAGTTCGCCGAGGACCACGACGTCGGGATCGAGACCGTCCCAATAGATCGAACCGTAATACTCGGAGTCCGCGAGTTTGCCGCTGGCGCGGAACGACGTGTTGAGCACCGACATCGCCACCGCATAACGCTCCGTGCAGGCGACGACGTAACCCGCCATCGCGCCGTCGGGCGACAGCACGGCCATCTCCTCCACGATTCCGTCGCGGTGCCCGCGGTTGAGCGTGATAAGGTTCCGCGCCCGGTTGACCGTATTGGCCACGACCGAAGCGGTGGCGAAACGGTATTTCGATTCGCCGATATCCTGCATATAGCTGTCCAGCCGTTCGGCGGTCGCGGCCTCCTCATACTGTGCCAGCCGTTCCTCGAGCTGCGTGACGCGCGCGAGCAGCATCCGGTTCTCGCGCCCCAGGGTGAAATAGTGCCCGATGCCCGCAAAGAGCCCGTGCACGCCGCCGACCACCTGGTTGGAGCGGGAAAGCAGCCGCGCCTGGGTATAACAGGTGGAACGGGCGTAGAAGCTGACGGCCGCGGCCTCCAGCGCCACGAACAGCACCACGACGTAAACGCTGCGGATGAACTCGAACAGTTTGCGCAAAGTTTCTTCCCTAATTTAAGATTGCGGACCGAGGCCCGCAATCGTTGTATTCAAAATCTATCAGCTTTCTACCCGGCAATTACAGGTTTCGGTTTTAGGGGAGCGGATTTTGCATCGACCGAAATCGGACGGGGCAGGAGCATACAGACGTATGTGACTGTCCCGGCCGATGAGAAGATGTGAAATATGCCCCATAAAACGAAAGTTATTTCATCAAGAAGGAGAACCGATTGATATTCTTCAACGCGATGCCCGTTCCGCGCGCGATGGCCCGCAGCGGGTCCTCGGCGATGTGGAACGGAATGCCGGTCTTTTCGTTCAGACGCCGGTCGAGGCCCTTGATCAGCGCACCGCCGCCGGCCAGGTAGATGCCGTTCTTCACGATGTCGGCGTACAGCTCGGGCGGCATGGACTCCAGCACCTTCATCAGCGCCGCGTCGATCTTCGTGAGCGACTTCTCCAGCGCGTAGGCGATCTCGCTGTACGACAGCGACACGGTCTGCGGCAGGGCCGTCAGCATGTTGGGACCCGTCACCACGAAATCCTCGGGCTCCTGCTCCAGGTCCGAAACGGCGGCGCCGATCGAACACTTGATCGCCTCGGCCGTGCGTTCGCCGATGCGGATGTTATGCTGCTGGCGGACGTAGCTCTGGATGTCGTTGGTGAAGACGTCGCCCGCCGTGTTGATCGACTCCGAGCAGACGATGCCGCCCAGCGAGATGCAGGCGATCTCCGACGTGCCGCCGCCGATGTCGATGACCATGTTGCCTTCGGGCGCCTCGACGTCCAGTCCGGCGCCGAGCGCCGCAGCCATCGGTTCGTAGATCATGTAGACCTCGCGGCCCCCGGCGTGCTCGGCCGAGTCGCGCACGGCGCGGATCTCCACGTTGGTCGAGCCCGAAGGGATGCAGATCACCATCCGCAGCGACGGCGCGAAGAGGCTGCCCGAGGTCTTGACTTTCTTGATCATGCCCCGGAGCATCAGCTCCGTGGCGTTGAAGTCGGCGATCACGCCGTCCTTGAGCGGCCGGATCGTCTTGATGTTCGGATTGGTCTTCTCGTGCATCTGCCGGGCCTGCTGGCCGATGGCGACCAGTTTTCCCGTATGAACGTCCAGCGCGACGATCGAAGGTTCGTCCACGACGACCTTTCCGTTATAAATTATCAGCGTGTTGGCCGTACCGAGGTCGATGGCCAGCTCCTGTGTCAGTGAAAAAATTCCCATAGCGCTACACCCAAAGTCTTCTATTTCGTAAAATACCTAACTATCAGCTAAATAAACATCGCCGCCCCGGTCTGCGGACCGGAGGGCGGCAGATTTGGACAAAGGTAGCAAAAAGCCCCGAGAATTTTTGTATTTTATTCTAATTTTTTTTATTTACATTTGTAGTCGAAAAACTGAGACTCCGCATGGAATACAAAATCGGAACCGACGCCCGCTGCGCGGTCATCGGCTATGGCAGCTGGGCGACGGCCCTCGTCGGACTGCTCGCCGCCAACGGCCAGCGCGTCGGATGGTACGTCCGCAATCCCGAGGTGCTCGAATCGCTGTGCGCCGAAGGCCGCAATCCCCGCTACCTGAGCGATTTGGAGTTCGATCGCGACCGCATAGCCCCTTCGGACGACCTCGACGCCGTCGTGCGCGGCGCCGACATCGTGATACTGGCCGCCCCTTCGGCCTACCTCAAGGATTTCCTCGCCCCGCTGACCGTGTCGCTCCGCGACAAATTCATCATATCGGCCATCAAGGGCATCGTCCCGGGCGACTACCAGACCGTCGTGGAGTACGTTCACGACCGTTACGGGTTGTCGTACAAGCAGATCGGACTCTTCACCGGGCCCTCGCACGCCGAAGAGGTGTCGCGCGGGAAGCTCTCCTACCTGACGGTCGTCTGCACCGCCCCCGAAAACGCGCAGCGTATCGGCGAGAAATTCTCCGGCGGGAACATCCGCCTCAGCTACTCCACGGATCTCTACGGCATCGAATATGCCGCCATCCTGAAAAACATCTACGCCCTGGCCGTCGGGCTGGCCGTCGGACTGGGCTACGGCGACAACTTCCTGGCGGTGCTGATCGCCAACTCGGCGGGCGAGATGACGCGCTTCCTCGAAGAGAGCTACCCCGACAGGCGCGATACGCAGGTCTCAGCCTATCTGGGCGACCTGCTGGTGACCTGCTACTCGGTCTACAGCCGCAACCGGCGGCTGGGACTGCTGATCGGCCACGGCTGCACGGTGAAGAGCGCCCTGAACGAGATGACGATGGTGGCCGAAGGCTACTTCGCCGCCGACTGCATCCGCCACGTCAACGCCCGCCACCAGATCGACATGCCCATCGCAGGGATGGTTTACCGGGTGCTCTACGAGGGCGCTTCGGCCCGCAGGAGCATGCAGGAACTGACTACCAAATTAATCTGACAAGATATGGAAACTCTGAAATTAGACATCGCCAAAGCGGGTGTCGCCCTCACGGCCGACATCGAGGCCAAGGCACAGGCCGCCAACGCCCTGCTGCACTCGGGCAAAGGCGCCGGAAACGATTTTCTGGGCTGGGTCCGCCTCCCCTCGTCGATCTCCGACGCCGACATCGCCGCCATCGAAAAAGAGGCCGCGAAACTCCGCGCCAAGGCCGACGTGGTGATCTGCATCGGCATCGGCGGTTCGTACCTCGGCGCCAAGGCCGTGCTCGAGGCCATGAGCGACCCGTTCAAACTCCTGCACAAGGAGCAGAAGCACCCCACCGTCCTCTTCGCCGGGCAGAACATCTCGGAGGATTACACCGCCGAACTGCTCGACGCCGTGAAAGAGCACTCGATCGCCGCCATCGTGATCTCCAAGTCGGGCACGACGACCGAACCGGCCATCGCATTCCGCCTGATCAAGGCCGAGATCGAGAAGCGCTACGGCAAGAAAGAGGCCGCCGAGCGCATCGTGGCCATCACCGACAAGGCCCGCGGTGCGTTGAAGACGCTCGCCACGCAGGAGGGTTATCCGACGTTCGTCATTCCCGACGACGTGGGCGGACGCTTCTCGGTGCTGACCCCCGTGGGACTGCTGCCGCTGGCCGTCGCCGGCGTGGACATCGCGGCCCTCGTGCACGGCGCGCAGGAGATGGAAAAGGCCACGGCGGAGAACGTACCCTTCAAGGAAAACCCGGCAGCCATCTACGCCGCCGTGCGCAACCTGCTTTACGAAGGGGGCAAGAAGATCGAAATCCTGGGTTCGTACGAGCCCAAGCTGCAGTATGTCAACGAGTGGTGGAAGCAGCTCTACGGCGAAAGCGAAGGCAAGCAGGGCAAGGGCATCTTCCCGGCGAGCGTCACGCTGACGGCCGACCTGCACTCGATGGGCCAGTACATCCAGGAGGGCGAGCGCACGCTCTTCGAGACGATCATCTCGGTGGTGAAACCGGCGGCCGAGGTCGTCATCGAAGCCGACGCCGAAAACCTCGACGGACTGAACTTCCTGGCAGGCAAGCGCATTTCGGAGGTCAACCGCATGGCCGAACTGGGCGTGCAGCTGGCGCACATCGACGGCGGCGTGCCGAACATCCGCATCGAAATTCCCGAGATCTCGGCCCGGACGATCGGCGGCCTGCTCTACTTCTTCGAGAAAGCCTGCGGCATCAGCGGTTACATCCTGGGCGTGAACCCCTTCGACCAGCCCGGCGTCGAGGCCTACAAGAAGAACATGTTCGCTCTGCTGGACAAACCCGGCTACGAGGAGGCTTCGAAAGCCATCAAGGCCCGGCTGTAAACGACGGTCCGATACCGAAAAAGCCAAT